>JAKBBE010000250.1 GCA_021826035.1 Pseudomonadota bacterium
CCACGAGCGCATTGACGAGGTTGCTCGCGGTGGTCTGATGCAGCGCCAGGCGCGCGGCGAGCTCATTGACGGTGATCCCCTCGGCGTGCGCCACTTCGTCGAGCGCCCATAACTGCGAGCCGGAGATTCCCGCGGCGCGCCGGACGCGCGCATCATGCTGGCGGGCCGAGCCGACCGCCGTGCGCAGATCCTGCAGCGCGCGCAGCTCGGCAGCGGCGCGCGCGGCGCCGCCGGTCGCACGGCGCGCGTTTTTTCGGGACGAACGTGCTCTCAAGCGAACAACCCAACTTCGCGCGGCGCGGTGTGCGCCTCACCGGCACCAGGGTAGCCCGTCGGCTCGCGACGCACAACGCTTCGGCGGACCGCGTTGCCAGAATCGACATTTGCGTTACTCTAAGGCCGTGAAACATCTGCACATGCTCATCCTGCTGCCGATCCTGCGCAGCGCGCCGGCCGATCTGCTCCAGGGCGCGGCCACCGCGCTGATCCTGCTCGGTGCGACCTTGCTCGCGCGGCGCATCGCCGCGCATTACTTCCAGCGCGCGCATATCGCCGGGCGCACCGATCTGATGGAGTTCGCCTTCGAACTCGTCAGCCGCACCCAGAAGACTTTCCTGGTGGTCGTGTCGATCTTCGCCGGCCTGCAGTTTCTGCACCTGCCCCCGCGCGGCCGCGAGCTGATCGACTCCACCGTCACCGTGGTGTCGTTCTGGCAGCTGGGGGTGTGGGCCAGCGTCACGGTGACCTGGTGGCTCGAGCGCAGTCACCGGGGGCGGCGGGGCGATGACCGCGCCGCGGCCAGCTCGCTCGCAGTGGTCGCCTTCATCGCCAAGGCGGTGGTCTGGGTCATGGTGGTGCTGATGGCGCTGGAGAACCTGGGGGTGAACATCACCACCCTGGTCGCCGGCCTCGGCGTCGGCGGCGTGGCGGTGGCGCTCGCGTTGCAGAACATTCTCGGCGACCTGTTCGCCTCACTCTCGATCACGTTCGACCAGCCGTTCTTCGTCGGCGACTCCGTCGCGGTGGACGCCTTCTCCGGCACCGTCGAGCACATCGGCATCAAGAGCACGCGCCTGCACAGCGTCAGCGGGGAGGAGATCGTCATCTCCAATGCCGATCTGCTCAAGAGCCGGCTGCGCAACTACGGACGCATGGTCGAGCGGCGGGTACTGTTCACCGTCGGAGTCACCTATGAGACTCCGCTCGAGACGATCGAGCAGATCCCCGGCATCCTGCGCACCATCATCGAGGCGATCCCCGACACCCGCTTCGATCGCAGCCACTTCTCGGCGCATGGCGCCGTGTCGCTCGATTTCGAGACGGTGTACTACGTGCTGAAGTCGGACTACACGCGCCATATGGATATCCAGCAGGAGATCCACCTGAAGCTGCACCGGGAATTCACGCGCCTGGGGGTGGAGTTCGCCTACCCGACACAGCGGCTGATCATGGAGCGGGCCATCGCGGCACGCCCGGAGTCCGCGCCGGACGGCGCCTGATGCGCGGGCGGTAGGAAATAAATTTTCCTCAAACCGCCGAAATCGGCTCCAGCGGCATTGACCCGCAGACACAGACGGATATGATCGGGTCATATTGGCGGCTTAGACCGGTTCCGCTGCCCGGCTCCTTCACTGAAGAGAGCGACGGGGCGCGGGGCGATCCGCCTCATTCATCTTGAGTCATGCGGGAGCCACCGGCGATACGCATGCCCCTGACCGCAGGGGTGGCCGTCGGTGCGAGGGAACGCGCGCCCGCAAACGTTGCCCAGCAACTCGCCACGCCGGCGGGCGGCCGGTGCGGTGGCCTCCGTGCCGACCGCGCAGACCGTCCGTTCCTACGGGGCGGGGGCTGGGACACTCCGGCGAGAGGCCGCATCGGGCGGCTTTGACCGGATCAACCAACCAATGAGGCCGATCATGCGACATCAGCGCCGCAGCGCTGTGGCGCGCACGCCCCGGGTCGCACCGGGCGGCGCGCGCCGCCCCCAGGGTGCCCCCGCCAAGCAGGGGCTGTACGATCCGTGGTTCGAGCACGATGCCTGCGGCGTGGGCTTCGTGGTCGACATCAAGGGCCGCAAATCCCACCGCATCCTCGAGCAGGGCATCGAACTGCTGCGCAATCTCGAGCATCGCGGCGCGTGTGGCTGCGAGACGAACACCGGCGATGGTGCCGGCGTCCTCATCCAGATGCCGCATGCATTCCTGCGCGAAGTCGCCCGGCGCCACCACATCAGCCTGCCCGGGCCCGATGAGTACGGCAGCGGCCTGATCTTCCTGCCGCGCAACCCGACGCTGCGCCGGCGCATCGTCGAGCTGTTCGAGCACATCGTGCAGTCCGAGGGTCAGATCATGCTCGGCTGGCGCACCGTGCCGGTGAACAACTCGATGCTCGGCGAGACTGCCAAGTCCGGCGAGCCGTTCATCCGCCAGGTGTTCATCGGTCGCGGTCCGCAAGTGCGCGATGCGGCCGAGTTCGAGCGCAAGCTGTTCATCATTCGCAAGCGCGCCTACAGCGAGATCCGCGCCTCGACCATCGACGGGGCCGAGCACTGGTATCTGTGCAGCCTCTCGCACAAGACCATTGTCTACAAAGGCATGCTGCTCACCGAGCAGCTCTCCCAGTACTACCCCGATCTCACCGACCCCGCGGTCGAGACCGCGCTGGCGCTGGTGCACTCGCGCTTCAGCACCAATACGTTCCCCAGCTGGG
>JAKBBE010000013.1 GCA_021826035.1 Pseudomonadota bacterium
GCTCGGATGTCGCGATGACCGGTGAGATCACCCTGCGCGGGGAAGTGCTGCCGATCGGCGGGCTGAAGGAGAAGCTGCTCGCGGCGCACCGGGGCGGCATCAAGACGGTGCTGATCCCGGATGAGAACCGCAAAGATTTGGTCGAGATCCCGGACAACATCAAGGGAAATCTCGAGATCAAGCCGGTCAAGTGGATCGATGAAGTGCTGGCGCTCGCGCTGACGCAGCAACCCGTGCCGCTGGCGCACGAGGCGGCGGCGCCGGCACCGGCGGCCGAAGCACCCGTCGCCGCCGAGGCGCGGCGCGGCCGACGCAACGGTCGCAAGCAGGTCCCGCCGGCGCATTGATCGATGATGTACGCCGCGCCATGCTCGCAGCAGCATGGCGCGGCGTACTGTTACGCGGCACGGGCGCGGGTGCTTAGCTCAGTTGGTAGAGCGTCGCCTTTACACGGCGAATGTCGGGGGTTCGAATCCCTCAGCACCCACCATGCCCTCATTTGTCCATTCCGGACAGAATAAGTGACGGATCATTCCGAGGACATGGGTAACACCCTGGACTTGAATGGATGATCTGCGCATTCGACCCGTCCTGTCTCGTGGTCGAAGAACCCCAAGTCGTAGCGCATGAAGGACACCCACCAGATCGGGTCGGCGACCTCGCGGATGCCGGCCTTTGGGCCGGCAAGCCGACGAGCGCCGCCACCCTACGTCAAGCCCCGCGCCGGCTCGGTTCGGGTCCGGACCGCATCGTGCCGCAGGGATTCCGCGCGATGGCGAGCACTGCGCTCAACGAGCAAGGGCACCCGCCCGACATCATCGAGTTGCTGTGCGCGCACTCTACAACCGCTCGATCCGCCTGTCCGAGCGACGGTCGATGATGCAATCGTGGAGCGACGATCTGGACGCGCTGCGCACTGACGCAAACGTGGTGCCGTTTCGTCGACCCGGCGGCGCTGCCTGAATCATCCGAGCGCCAATCATTGCATCGCGTATCGTTACGCGATACGTTAGAAAATGATCGGAAGCTTCCGGCATGATGGCCTCGAGCGCTTCTTCCGCACCGGCTCGAAGGCCGGCATCCGGCCCGAGCGCGCCAAACGGCTGAACGTGCAGCTTGGCCGCCTGGACGGTGCGACCTGTCCGGACGATATGAACATGCCCGGCTGGCACTTGCACGGACTGCACGGCGACCTTGCCGGGTACTTCGCGGTGTCAGTGAGCGGCAACTGGCGGCTCACCTTCAAATTCGAGGGCAAGGATGCCGTGCGGGTCGATGATCAGGACTATCTCTGACGGAGACACCCATGACTCGCATGTACAACCCCCTGCATCCCGGCGCGGTCCTGGCGGATACCGTGCTGCGCAAGGACGTCGGCATCACCGTGACCGACTTTGCCAAGCGGCTGCGCGTATCTCGCGTGGCGCTCTCCCGCGTGGTGAATGGACACGCTGCGGTGAGCGCGGAGCTTGCCATCCGGCTTGCCACCGCACTCGGCGGCTCGGCGGAATCCTGGCTCAATATGCAGACCGCCTACGACCTGTGGCACGCCGAAAAGAAGCGTCGCCCAAAGATTGCACCGCTGCGCGCGGCAACGGACTGAGCTGACCTACGAATCGGCGGCGCCGACTTGCCGCCGATCCCGGCGGAGAGGAACGCCGCCATCCTGACCGGCCTGGCGCGGCGGCGCTCACTCAGACGCGCTACACGAGCGCGACAGGAGAAGCAAACCGCTGCACACCAGGGGCGCTACCACTCGAAACCGAAGACGACTGGCCCGATGCCGGTACGGCTGCGAAGCGCACGGGCACGGCTACACGGCATTCGACCTGTCGGCGGGTCGAACGGCCCAGGCGCCGGGATGACCGAGGCCGGAGTACCCTACACCGCGGAGTCCTACGGACCGCCATGCCCGCTCCAAACACGGGCCCATCTGCGCCTTCACCGGAGCGAGCACTGGTCGCTCGTCCGCGCAACGCCTGGCGCATCACTGGATAGCAACTTCCCTGACGGGGGGCGAGGCGGCGCAGCTCAGGCGCGTGCCGTTCGCCATGACGCCGAGGTGTCCACCGGTCGGCGATTCCCCTCGCGCACTCACCCGGTTGACACGAGACCGAAGCGAATCCCGTGGGGACGGGCTACGGCATGAGGGCGGGCACCTGGTGCTATGATCTGTTGAGCGCCTCTGTGGTTTCACCCAACGCAATCGATGGAGGGAACGCCATGAAACTTCGATCGTGTTACCTGATGGCCGTGATACTCCCCTGCGCTCTGCCGGGGTTGGCCCGCGCCGCGGCGCCCGCCGGCTGGACCATCGCGGGCAGTGCGCCCACGCATTATGTGTTTGCGCTCGAGGCGAGCAGTCCTGTGAAGCAGAGCAAGAGCGCCTTGATCGCCGCAAAGCCCGGTGCGACCCGCAACGGCTTCGGAACGCTGATGCAGATGATTGCAGCAGAAAATTATCGCGGCAGCCGTGTGATGTTTTCCGGCGACCTGCGGACTCGACGCGCCGGGCGCGCGCAGATGTGGATGCGCGTGGACGGGGCCTATCACCAGGTGCTGGCATTTGACAACATGAGTTCACGTCCCATCAAGGGTACCACCCGATGGAAGCGCTACGACATCGTGCTCAATGTGCCGAAGAACAGCGTTGCCATTGCCTTCGGGTTCCTTCTCGGCGGCCCGGGGAAAGTCTGGGCCGCTGACTTTCGGCTCAAGAAGGTAGGCGATGCGGTGCCAACGACCTCGACGGCCCCGGTGTTGCACCGAACGCCCAGGAATCTGAATTTCGAACAATGATATTCCCCGCCGCGACGGGTACACGCTGACAGTCCGATCGAAGTCGATCGGCTGATGCCGCTCACGGGTGTTTGAGATGTCCGGCGACGGCAGGAGGAGAGGCGGAAATGGGGCCGACGAAATAGTCCAAGTCGTATGCGGGATCCGACGACGGTCTGATGGAGAACGCGCTCACCGCGGGTCCGGGCTTGCCAAACCGGTGCAGCCCGCACGTGCCGTAACATGCCCAAATGCTGCCCCCGTCGTGGATGATGTTCAGGTGCAGGTACGGAAGATCCCGAAGCCGATACCCGAGCGGCTTCGCGTTCGCGGCGTCGGGGGGCGCATTGATGAAAGGCAGGCCCTTCGTCTTCCGTGCGTGAACGTTTCCCGTGAAGATGATTGGAAATGCTCCGGGGGGGAGCCCGGCGAGTTCTGCGCGCAGTTGCGCGGCCATTCTCCCGTCGCGCGCATTGAAGCGGGCCGTGCCGGTCACTCCCCGAGGGGGCTCCCAGCCGAAGGCCACGACGCGCACTGCGGCGCCTTCGGCAATTCGTCTGCGGATCCAGTTCAGCAGCTGCAGCATGGCACGCGAGGTCCGGCCATCCTGCGTAGGGCGGCGCCAGAAGGGACTTGCCAGGAGCGCTCGTGACGGATCCGTCGAGTGTGAATGCAGAAACGAATGGAGAAAATGCTGCTGGTCGCTCGGATATTCCAGCGCCAGCATGACGGCACGCCCTGATTTCAAAACATGACAGATGAGCGCCTTGACGAAAGCCGGTGATTGCACGGTGCCATGCATGTCGCCCACGAAGACCCCGGGCGCGTGCAGCACACGAGAAAGACCGGAGATCGGCGTGCAGGTGGGGGCGGTGTATCCCGAGGCAGAACATGGGGCAGCCACGAGACACAGCAGAACGCTCAGCAGAAACGTCCCGCGGGCGCCGGTGGCGCGTGTCGATCGAGAGGGGCGGCGACCCTGTCGTCTCGGCAGCCTCATGGATTTAGCGTAACAGAATGGGGATACGGCCGACAGGCGTGTGTCGGGGGGCGAGTGAGGCGCGGCAGAGCGACGGATCGTCTGATGTACGCTGCTCGCGACCGGCGTATGCTCGGTGACCTGACGGTATAACCTTGTCACGGGCGGGGGTCCCATGAGGTTGCAGAGCGTCGTTCGAGGGGTGTCGGTCAACGCCGTTGCCGTCGCGCGCGGGGTGTTTGCGCTCGCCTCCACGAGCCTCGCACTCTGGATCCTGGTGTTCGGGCAATGGGTGCCGCAGCCCCTGCCCGCCGGGCTCGCGCTGCGCGACATCCTGACCTACGCGGGGGCCGTGGTGATTCTGCTGGCGAGCGTCGGCCTCTGCATCGCCCGCACGGCGGTGGCGAGCGTGTTGACGCTGGGAGCCTATCAGGCGGTGTCAGCTGCGCTGGCGGTGCCGCAGGCACTCGCAACGCCGCAGAGCCTCGACGCGTGGTATCCGTTTGTCGAAGCCGTGACGCCCCTTGCCGGTGCCGGGGTGCTCTACGTGATGGTGCGCCGCTCGATGCGCGGGCCCAGTGCGGCGCATGCCGAGCGGACGACACTACGCGCCGCACAGAGTCTCTTTGGCGCCACGTGCGTGTTTTACGGTGCGTCTCACTTCGCCTACGCCGCCTATACGGCGACCTTGGTGCCGGCCTGGCTTCCTGCTCCCTTGCTGGTCGCGTATGCCACCGGCGCCTGTCATGTCGCCGCCGGACTGGCCCTCATCATCGGAATCGCGCCTCGGCTGGCGGCGGCGCTCGAGGCCACGATGATGAGTCTGTTCGGTCTGGTGGTCTGGATCCCGAGCTTCTTCGCCCAGCCGCACCCGTCGTGGGCCAGGCCCGCTGCGCAGCGGTGGTCCGAACTCGTCGTGACCTTCGTGCTGGCGGCGGCCGCCGGGGTCGTCACGCTGTCCTTCGGCCGCGAGCCCGGCGCGCACGCGTCCGGCGCCGGTCTCCGGCACCGACCCTCCGGTGCGACACCGTGAGGTTCAGGATCCCCGGCGGTGCGCCGGACAGCGCGGGAAGCCCGTATCGACAGCGGGATGGCCTGCGCGTATCGGTGGACCCATGAGTGATCGTGAGCCCTTTCGGGTGGCCTCGGGCGACCGGGTGACGCTCGCCGCCATCGATCCGGCGTTCAAGGGGCATCATTCGGACCACGCATCGGCCGCAGCGGAGCTGCAGCATTACACCGAGCGTCTGCGCGCGCTGCAGGAGCTCCTCTACGCCGACGGCCGCCATTCGCTGCTGATCTGTCTGCAGGCCATGGATACCGCAGGCAAGGATGGCGTGATCAACCACGTGCTCGGCGCGATGAACCCGCAGGGCTGTCGGGTGGCGCACTTCCGTCACCCCTCCGCGGAGGAGGCGGCGCACGACTTTCTCTGGCGGGCGCATCGGGATGCGCCGGCGCGCGGTGAGGTGGTGATCTTCAACCGCTCCCATTACGAGGACGTGCTCGTGGTGCGCGTCCACAAGCTCGTCAGCAGAGCCGTCTGGACGGAGCGCTACGCGCGGATCAACGAATTCGAGCGCGCGCTCGCCGACGACGGCGTTGTGATCCTGAAATTCTACCTGCACATCTCGAGCGCGGAGCAGCTCGCGCGCTTCAAGGCGCGACTCGAGGATCCGAGTAAACACTGGAAGATCACGGCCTCGGATTACACCGAACGAAAGTTCTGGCCCCAGTACCGGCGCGCCTACGAGGATGCCCTCTCCCGGTGCAGCACCGAGTACGCCCCGTGGTACGTCATTCCCGGCAATCACAAGTGGTATCGCAACCTCGCCGTCGCGCGCATCGTCGTCGAGCGCCTCGAGGCGATGAACCTCAGGTATCCCGCGCCGGCGGTCGATCTCGCCGAGATCCGCCGCAAATACCACAGCGCGGCAGAGCGCTGAGGCGCGGCCGCTCGATTTGCGCCGCGCCGCGCGCTAGCATGCGCCGGGCACGTGGGCCATCCGGACTCGCCCGAGCGGCAGCGTGCGCGGCGCGGGCCGTCTCGCCCCCGGCAGACTCTGGAGGAACCATCCGCATGCACCGTACCCTCGTTCTGTCTCTGGCCAGCCTCGCCCTCGCGCTCCCGGGGGCGGTGTGGGCCGCACCGAAGGCCCCGCCCCAAACGGCGCACACTGCCTCCGTGCCCAAGGCGAGAACCTCGATCACCCACGGCAGCGTGGTGATCGACGGTCGGCGCATCCGCTACACGGCGACCGCCGGTACGATCCTGCTGAAGAACACGCAGGGTAAGCCCATCGCCAGCATGTTCTACGTCGCCTACACGAAGGACGGCGTGCGCGATCCGGGCCAGCGTCCGGTGACCTTCGCGTACAACGGCGGACCGGGGTTCGCCTCGGCGCTGGTGGACATCGGCGGCTTCGGACCGCGACGCATCCAGTGGCCCGCGCCCGGCCAGATCGGGCGTGAGCAGCCGCCGTACCGGCTGGTGCCGAACGCCTACAGCATTCTGGGTGCGACCGACCTGGTGTTCATCGATGCGGTGGGCACCGGCTACAGCCGCATCGTCGGGGTCGGCAAGCCGAAGATGTTCTATGGGATCAATGGCGATGCGCGTGCGTTCACGCAGTTCATCGAGCGTTACGTGCAGCGCAACGATCGCTTCGAATCCCCGAAATTCCTGCTGGGCGAGAGCTACGGCACCACGCGCTCGGCGGTCCTGGCCGAGGACCTCGTCGGTCAGGGGGTCTACCTCGATGGCGTGATCCTCTGCTCGACGGTGCTCGACTTTGCGACCCTCAACAACACCCCGGGCAATGATCTGCCCTACGAGCTGTACCTGCCGTCCTATGCGGCAGTCGCCTGGTACCACCACCGCATCACGCCGCGGCCGAAGGATCTTCAGGCGTTCGTCGCCAAGGTCGAGCGTTTCGCCGGCGGTGCCTACGCTCATGCGCTGTTCGAGGGCTCGGCGTTGAGTCCGACGAGCCAGGCGCAGATCGCCGCACGGCTCGCCCGCTACACGGGTCTGCCGGCCGAGTTGTGGGTGCGGGCGGATCTGCGCATTCCGCTCTCAGTCTTCCAGCGCCGCCTGCTCGGCACCGGGGCGAGCACGGGGCGCTTCGATGCGCGCTTCAGCACCCCTGAGCTCGAGCGGCTCGACCCGGAGCAGGGCAACACGGCCGCCGGTGCGGCCACCACCGCAATCTGGGGCGCACTCGCGGAGAGCTTCGATGCGTATCTGCGCGACGGGCTCGATTATCGCAGTCACCGTCTGTACGTGCAGAGCAGCGCCAGTGCGTTCGGGGCCTGGGACTGGAGCCATTACCAGCCGCCGCTCAGCGCTCTCGATGAGGGCGTCGGCAGCAGCACCAGCTTGGCGCGCGTGCGCAACGTGGCGCCGGCGCTGGCGCGGGCGATGAGCAACGACCCGGGCATGCAGCTGATGCTCAACAACGGCTGGTTCGACATGGCCACGCCCTTCTTCGCGACCCACTTCACCCTCGCGCACATGGGGCTGCCGCAGAACCTGCGCGGCAACATCCACGAGTACTACTATCCGGTCGGGCACATGCTCTATCTGAACCCGGCCGTGCTGCCCGTGCTGCAGCACAACATCGAGGCGTTCATTGCCCACGCGGTGACGCGCCACTGAGATGTTTGCCCCTCTGACGGTGCACCGCGGCGTCAGAGGGGCGTTGGGGGATCTCGAGGCCGCGTGCCCCGGCCGCGATCGCCGCGGGCACGCTTGCCGGGATCGGGCCGCCGGTCCATCATGGCACGCGATGCCCGTCATGAGCGCACGGGAGGGCCCTGATGAGACGATCGTTGCGTATCGCACCGTGCGCCCTGGCGCTGTGGCTCGTGACCGGCATGGTCTGGGCCGCATCGGCGCCGCCGCAAGCACCGCTCACGGCCCGCACGCTCGCCTACATCGGGCGTGCCTGGGGCACGCTCACGCGCTCGGCGAGCGCCTGCGCGTCGTATCCGAGCGGACCGCACCGGCCGCAGCGGGTGCTGTATCTGCCGAAGCGTCTGCCGATGCCCCAAGCGGTGCGCACACTGGCGGCGCACTGTCGGGTGAGGGTGCGCCGATTGCCGGTGAGTATCGTGCGCCTCGGCAGCCTGCAACCGGCCTCGCTGGGGCAGCCGGGGCTGCTGTATCTGCCGCACCCGTACGTCGTGCCGGGCGGATTTTTCAACGAGATGTTCGGCTGGGACAGCTACTTCATCGTGCTCGGACTGGTGCGGGATCACCGTGATGCGCTGGCGCGCGGCATCGTCGATAACTTTCTCTTCGAGGTCCGGCACTACGGCGCGGTGCTCAACGCCAATGCCACCTTTTCGCTCTCGCGCTCGCAGCCGCCCTTGCTCGGGGAGATGATCCGCACCCTCCTGAGAGATCCGGCGGCGTTTCCGAATCGGCTCGCGGCCACCGTCTGGTTGCGACGCGCCTATCCGCTCGCCGTGCAGGACTACTCGCTCTGGGAGCGGCGCGAACACCTCGCCGGCAACACCGGTCTGGCGCGCTATTTCGACTACGGTGGTGATCAGCCGGCCATCGAGCTGCGCTCCGCGGCGTACTATCGCGGAGTGATCCGCTTCCTGCTGCGGCACCGGAGCGAGAATCGCGGCTATCTGGTCCGCGGCGCGCGCCGGCCCACGGCCGCGCAGGCCGCGACGCTCGCCGCGGTCAGCTGCGACGTACGCACCTCGCGCGTCTGCGCCGCGGCGTGGTTCGGCGGCTACCGGCTCACGGGCAAGTTCTACCGCGGCGATCGGGCCATGCGCGAGTCGGGTTTCGATACCACGTTCCGCTTCGGTCCCTACAGCGGCTCGGCGATCGACTATGCGCCGGTGGGTCTGAACAGTCTTCTCTACCGCTACGCGCTCGATCTGGCCGCATTTGCGCAGCGCCTCGGGGACGGCGCGGCCGCGAGCCGCTGGCGGGCGGCGGCGGCGGCGCGCAAGCAGGCGATCAACCGCTATCTGTGGAACCGGCGACTCGGGCAGTACACCGACTATGACTTCGTCACCGGCCGGCGTTCGTACTATCCGTTCATCACGACCTTCTACCCGCTGTGGGCCGGGGTCGCCTCGCGCGCACAGGCCCGCGCGGTGCGCGCTGCGCTGCCGTATTTCGAGCGCGTCGGTGGGCTGCAGACCAGCCCCTACGCAAGCGGTGCGCAGTGGGATGCACCCTTCGGCTGGGCGCCGACCAACTGGCTCGCCGTGGCGGGCTTGCAGGCGTACGGCTATCGCGCCGCGGCCTGCCGCATCGCCGGGAAGTTCATCGCCACGGTCGACCGCGGGTTCGCGCACGACGGCACGATCCGGGAGAAATACAACATGGCGACCGGTAGCTCGAAGGTGCGGATCACGGCCGGCTACACCCAGAACGAGATCGGCTTCGGCTGGACCAATGGGGTGTACGTGAAGCTCTGGCAGCTCCTGCAGCGGCCTCGCCCCGGCGGCTGCGCCCCCTAGGCACTGCGCCCTTTGGGGCGCGGCCGTCTCGCAGCGGGACGGATGAATGCGGTATCGTTGTCATTTTTGGGGGACGCTCCATGGCTTTGACTGCCGCACGTCGTCTTCTCGGCACGCTGGCGCGCACGGGCGTGGCAGTGTGTGCGCTGCTCAGCGCCGCGCCGCTCGCCCAGGCCGGTGCCCGCGCCCCGGCGAACGTAGTGTTTCCACCGAACGCCTCACGCAGTGCCGGTGGGCCGGTGCCCCTGAGTGCCTATGCGCAGATGCGCTGGCGGCTGATCGGCCCGTTTCGCGGCGGCTGGGCGACCATGGCGGCCGGAGTGCCGAGTGCGCCCAACACGTTCTACATCGGCACCGCCGGCGGTGGGGTGTGGAAGAGCGTGGATGCCGGGCGCACCTGGCAGTCGGTCGGGGCCAACCTCCCGCCGGCCATCGGGGCCATCGCCGTGGCGCCGTCTGCGCCCCGGACGATTTACGTCGGGACCGGTCAGGTGGCCCCGCGCTATGACGTCGCCGCCGGGCGTGGCGTGTTCAAATCGACCGACGGCGGGCGGACCTGGCATGACGTCGGACTCGCCGCCACGCGCGACATCGGGCGGATCTGGATCGATCCGAACAACGCCAATGTCGTGGTGGTGGCCGCCATGGGGCACCTCTACGGGCCGAATCCCCAGCGCGGGATCTATCGCACGACGAACGGCGGTAAGACCTGGCAGCACGTGCTCTACATCAACGATCAGACCGGTGTCGTCGATCTGGCGGCCGATCCGAGCAATCCGAAGCTGCTGTTCGCGGCGGCCTGGCAGATGCGCGACTGGCCGTGGCTCGATTATTTCGAGCCGCACGGCGGTCCGGGCAGCGCGATTTACCGCTCCGCCGACGGTGGCAAGACCTGGACGCGCCTGAGCGGCGGCGGCTGGCCGAGCGGTTCGCTCGGGCGGATCGGGCTCGCGGTCACCCACACCGCCCAGGGCACGCGGGTCTACGCGGCGGTCGACTCCGCCACGCAGGGCGGGGTGTGGCGCTCCGATGACGGGGGCACGCACTGGCAGCGCGTCAACGACGACGAGGCGGTGTTCGGCAACTGGTACTTCGCGCGCCTGACGGTCGATCCGAGCAACCCCGATGTGGTGTTCTCGGCCGGGCAGTCGATCCGCCGTTCGAGCGACGGCGGGCGCACCTGGCACATCATCAAGGGCGCCCCGGGCGGGGATGACTATCACTTCGTCTGGATCAACCCGCTGCACCCGAATCACTGGATCGCGGCGGCCGATCAGGGCGCGACCGTGACGGTCGACGGCGGGCATACCTGGAGCAGCTGGTACAACCAGCCCACCGGCCAGTTCTATCACGTCGCCGCGGACAACCGCTTTCCCTACTGGATCTACAGCGGCCAGCAGGACAGCGGCTCGGTGGGCGCGGAAACCAGCAGCAACTACGGCACGCTCACCTGGCGCAGCTGGCACCCGGTCGGGGGTGATGAGCGCGACTACATGGTCCCGGATCCCGCCGATCCGGACCTGGTCTTCGGCAGCGGGCTCGGCGGGCGGGTCTCGCGCTGGGATGCGCACACCGGGCAGGTGGCCAACGTCTCGCCGTATCCGATTGTCAGCTACGGCGCAGCGCCCGACACCGTGAAATACCGCTACGGCTGGGTCACCCCGCTGGTGTTCACCGCCACGAAGCCGTACGCATTGCTGCTCGGCGCCCAAGTCCTCTTCCGCTCGGTGAACCTCGGCAAGACCTGGAAGATCATCTCCCCGGACCTGACCGGGAAGATCCCCGGGACGCGCGGCTGCACGGCGGCGGCCACCGGGGCGCTGGCGCGCGCCTGCGGGTTCGGCGTGATCAGCGCCATCGCACCCTCGCCGCGCCGCGCCGGACAGATCTGGGTCGGCACCGACAGCGGCATGGTGCAGCTGACGCGCGATGACGGGGCGCACTGGCGCAACGTGACGCCGCCGCAGCTGAAGCCCTGGGAGAAGATCAGCTCGATCTCACCCTCGGCGCTGCAGTCGGGCACCGCCTACGTGTCGGTCGACGATCAGCGCCAGGACGATTTCCACCCGTACATCTTCCGCACCCACGACTTTGGGGCGCACTGGCAGAGGATCGTGACGGGTCTGCCGGCGAGCCAGCCGGTCTCGGTGGTGCGCGCCGACCCGGTGCGCGCCGGATTGCTCTACGCCGGCACGACGGACGGGGCGTACGTATCGTTCGACGACGGCGCGCACTGGCAGTCGCTGCAGCTGAACCTGCCGAACGCCTGGGTGAAGGACCTGCTGGTGCACGACGGCGATCTGATCGCCGCCACGCAAGGCAGGGCGCTGTGGGTGCTGGATGATCTGGCGCCGCTGCGCCAGCTGACGCCGGCCGTGGTAGCGTCGCCAGCGTACCTGTTCGCCCCCGAGCCGGCCTGGCGGGTCCATCCGGACAACAACGTCGATACGCCGCTGCCCTCGAGCACCCCGCAGGGGCAGAACCCGCCCGCCGGGGCCCTCCTCGATTATTGGCTCGGACCGCACACGCACGGGCCGGTGAGTCTGTCGATCTACGACCGGCAGGGCCACCGGGTCCGCCGCTTCGTCTCCGATGCACCGCCCGCGCCCGTGCACGCCAACCGCTACTTCGCCGCGCGGTGGCTGCGGCCGGCCGAGCGGCTCTCGGCCGCCCCGGGCATGCACCGGTTCGTGTGGAACCTGCGCTACCGGCGACCGGCCGCGATCGCCTACAGCTACAGCATGCAGGCCGTGTTCGACCACAACACCCCGACGTCGGTCGACGGGCCGTACGTGCTGCCGGGGATCTACCGCGTCGTGCTCAGCGCCGGTGGGCGGACGTACCGCGCCTCGCTGGTGGTGCGGCTCGATCCGCGTGAGCACGTGAGTTCGGCCGATCTGCGCGCGCTGCTGACCTACAGCCAGTCGATCGGGGGAGCGCTGGGGCGCGTCAAGGCGCTCTATGACGCCCAGCACCCGGTGCATCATGCCCTGAGGCAGCTGCAGGGCCGCATCGCGGCGGGCCAGGCGCCGCGGCGGCTCGCTGCGAGCCTCGCGCGCCTCACCGCGCAGACCTCGGGTACGGGGGACGAGGGGATGCTCACGCTGAACCGGCGCCTCGGTGCCCTGGAGGCGAATGCCGAGTCCGCCGATCGCGCGCCGACGGTGGCGGACGAGCAGGTGCTCCACGCATTGATCGCGCAGCTCGAATCGGCCGAGGCGCACTGGCCCCAGGCCGTGGCCGAGGTGAAGCGCCTGAACGTTCAGCTGCGCACCCTCGGGCTCGCGCCGATCACGGTGCCATCCCTGCCGGCGCACTGAGTCGCCCTCGGGTGCGGGGGCGTGAGCGTGCGCCCCCGCACCCGATCCGCTTCAGCACGCGCGCGCACGCTCCGGCGGGCCGGCCAGGGCCGGTCAGAGACCCCGGAGGCCCCGCGGGGGATGCGGGAGGAGGACGGGCAACGGAGCCAGGCAGCGCGCCCTGCGGGCGCTCCCGGAGCGCAGCCGGCGGGCCCGTCGTGCGGTCTCGAGTCGGCCCTCGGAAGGGAAGGCGCAGGACGCGCCGCGGACCCGTCAGTACCTCAATAGGCGAAGTACGGACCGGTACCGGCGCTGGTGAGCGCTCCGTAGAACGCGACGTAGACGTTGCGCCCGAAGAAAAACGGCAGGCCGAAGTCGAACGAGCAGTTCGTCGCCTTGTTCGGGCAGAACGTGGACTGGTTGCCCGCATTCGCCCCGAGTTCGGTGAACGCGGCGTTGGTCGAGTACTGCGTGAACAGCGTGCCGGCATTGGCGATCGAGAAGTCGACCGTGGACAGCGTACCGTTCTGACCGGTGTTGGTCGCGGTGAGCTGCAGCGTGCCGCCCGGGCAGAACCAGTTGCCCTGGCTCACGCAGCTGTCCGGGATGGAACTGTCGAGGAAGTAGTAGGCATTCGAGCCGGTGTCGAAGAACGAGTAGGGCAGCGATTGCCCGTTGTAATCGGTGTTCACGTCGCCGTAGGAATTAGCCGTGAGCACGGTTTGCGCGCCGAGGGAGTTGTTGCCCTCGGTGCCGATGCCGAACACCAGCGCGCCGCTCGCCGTTGCGGCCGTCCCAGTCGTGCCGAGCGAGGGCAACTCGACGATGACCCCGTTGTTGTCGGTCGGGAAGTCGGCCACCGGATCCGTGACCTGCTCGGCGAGCGGCAGGGTCGTCGCCTGGCATCCGCCGCCGGAGGGGCAGGCGTAGTAATAGCCGTTGGAGACCGTCGAGGCGCAGTAGGTGCCGCAGTCCTGGGGGAACACCCCCACGCCGAGAATTCCGTTCGCGCCGAAGGTGCTGACGGTGTCCTCCTGCGTGCCGGTGCCGGAGCAGGCGCTCGGCACCGCCTGGGTCGTGTTGCCGCCGATCACCTGGACCGGGACGCCGGGAGCGGACTCGCTGCTGACGTCGATGTCGGCGGTGGCGAGGGGCCCCCAGCTGTAGCCGTCGACGAACTGGGTGCACTCGGAGATGGGAGTGCCGTTGAGCGTCTCCGGCGGCAGCGTGAGCGAGAAGGGGTTGCCCGAGGTATCGATCGCATTCGCGACGATCCGCAGGCCGTACGAGCCGGTGTCGACCTCGATGTGATCGAAGGTCTGGCACTGGGTGGTGCCCGGAACGCACAGCGTGACCGTGATGTAGGGAATATCGACGGCATTGCCGTTCGGCCCCGAATCGACCGTCAGGGTGACGACGTTCGGTCCGGGCGAGGCGATGATCTGTCCGCCTCCACTCCCACCCCCACCGCCACCGCTGGAGGTGATGACGCTCGATCCGCCTCCTCCGCCACCACAACCGGCCAGAGCGAGTACGGCGAGGACCAGACCGACGAACAGGGTCTTGCGCACAGTAAAACCTCGAGACGGATCAGTGAAGGTCGGCGATCGAAACGTTCGGCGGCAGGAGCGAGGGGACGTAGGCGACGCCGAAGAACAGACGCATGTGGCCCCCGGCATGCACCACGAGCTGCGGGGTGCGCAGCTGAACGTGGTTGTGGCCGAGGAGTGCGCGCTGCTGCTGCTCGGCGGTGGTCAGCATCCCGAAGTAGCTGCTGCCGAGGGTCTGGGCGAGGTTCGGCATCACCGGGCCGAGCCAGCTCACCGCGAAAACGGTACCGGCCGGGGAGATGAACTCCTTCACGACGGTGCCCTGGGGCGTGGTGATGTCATCGACCTCATAGCCCGGGGCGCTGGTGCGGCGGATCTGACCCTTCAGGTGCACCAGATCGGCGTTGACCGAGGCGGCGAGCGCCCCGAGCGAGGCATGCGCAGGGGTGAGCCCGGTGGTCAGACCGAGCACCGCGGCGCAGGCGAGTGCGGCGGCAAACGTGGATTTCATGGGATGACTATAGCGGATGGGACTGGAGAGACTTCAAGGAATTGTGTCTACCGTGAGCAACGTTCGGGAGGGCGCAACGGTGTACCGCCGGCCCGGGCGGGCGGGGGTATTTTGGCGGTCCGCCGTGGACATCGATCGCCATGTCGGCTAGGATGCGCGCCCCTTCCGGTGGAGCGGTAGTTCAGCTGGTTAGAATACCGGCCTGTCACGCCGGGGGTCGCGGGTTCGAGTCCCGTCCGCTCCGCCAATTCTTCAAGAAAACCGGGCCCTTGTGGCCCGTTTTTTATTCGCCCGACCCGCGCGGTGATGCGAACCGGGGCTCGAGCGACGCCGGCCGGACCGCTCCCGCCCGCACCGGGCAGCGACGCTCGAGTCTGTATAAAAACGCAGGTGCATGACACCCTCGGCCGCCGCCTCGCGGGGCGGGCCCGGATCCGGCGAGGGCCGCTCGGGGGAATGTACGGATCGGCGGCGGCTGCGCAAACCGTTACAATTTCGCGACACGCTCTCATCCCTCCGTTGCGCGATGCACTGCCCTGAACCGTCCCTGAGCGCGCCGCCGGCGCGCATCGTTCTCGTAGACGATCATCCTTTGGTGCGCGACGGCCTCGCCGCGCGGCTCGCCGCCGAGCCGGACTGGGTGATCTGCGGCCAGGCGGCCGACGCGGCGGGCGCGCTGGAGGTGATCCGCGCGACGCAGCCGGACCTCGCCATCGTCGATGTCGCCCTGCGTACCGGCAACGGCCTGGAGCTGGTCAAGGTGCTGAGCGCCGAGGGCGCAGGGCCGCGGATCCTCGTCGTCAGCGTGTACGAGCAGGAGCTGTTCGCCGAGCGGCTGCTGCGCGCCGGCGCGCACGGGTATCTGAACAAGCAGGAACTGCACGGCTCGCTCCTCGAGGCGGTGCGCGCGGTCCTCGCCGGGCAGATCTATCTCGCCCACCCGAGCGAGGCGAGCCCCGTCGGGACGCGCCGGCGCATTCCCCCGGGCCTCGAGCGCCTGAGCGACCGGGAGCTGCAGATCTTCGAGCTCATCGGTCGCGGCGGCGGCACGCGCGAGATTGCCACCCAGCTCGGCGTGAGTGTGCACACCGTCGAGTCCCATCGGGAACACATCCGTGGCAAGCTCGCGCTGCGCAGCGGCGCGGAGCTGCTGCGCGCCGCGGTCATCTGGTCGATCGACAGCGGCGCCTGAGGGGCGCCTGAGGGGCGCGGCCGCGTGCACGACGCGCTCATCGGGTCGCGAACAGTTTACTCACCGTGCGGGTCGACTCCGCGACGGAGTGCTCGTCCTCGTCGCGCTGCCACTCGCGCAGCAGATCGACGAATTGCGCCGCCGGCAGCGGCGGACTGAACTGAAATCCCTGATATTGATCGCAGCCGAGGGCGCGCAGGAACTTCAACTGCTCCTGGGTCTCCACCCCTTCGGCGACCACCTTCAGCCGCAAGCTGTGCGCCAGAGACACGATCGCCCGCACGATCGAGGCGTCGACCTCGCTGTTCAGCGACTGCACGAAGGACTGGTCGATCTTCAGAATGTCGATCGGAAAGCGCTTGAGGTAATTGATGCTCGAATACCCGGTGCCGAAATCATCCACCGACACCAGCACCCCGATGCGACTTAACTGCTCGAGGATGGCGGCGGATTCCTCCGGATTGGTCATGACCGCGCTCTCGGTGAGCTCGATCTCGAGGAACTGCGGCTCGAGGTGCGCCTGCGCGAGCGCGTGCTGCACGACCTGCAGCAGATCCCCGCGATGGAACTGCGCGGCCGCGACGTTCACCGCCACGCGCAGCGGCGGCAACCCGTCGCGTCGCCACTCGGCACACTGGCGACAGGCCTCCTGCAGGACCCACGCCCCGATGTCATTGATGAGGCCGCATTCCTCCGCGAGCGGAATGAACTGTCCGGGTGAGACCAGGCCGCGCTCCGGATGGCGCCAGCGGATGAGCGCCTCGGCGCTGTGCACATCGCCGCTCGCGGTCTCGGCCTTGGGCTGGTAATACAACTCGAATTGTTGGCGCTCGATGGCATGATGCAGGTCGCTCTCGAGTCCCGCCCGCTCGATCGTGCGCGAATCCATGCCCTGCGCAAAGCGCTGCACGTTGTTGCGCCCGCGCTGCTTGGCGCAGTACATCGCCGCATCGGCCCGGGCGAGCAGACGCTCGGCCGAGTTCGCATCCGTCGGGTAGTAGGCGACGCCGATGCTGCTCGTCAGGTGCACCTCGACCTCTCCGATGCGCAGCGGCGCACGCAGCGCCGCATTGGCCCGCTGCGCAATCGCGACGGCGTCCTCGCCGGTGGCCGACGGGCTGACGATGACGACGAACTCATCCCCACCCGTGCGCGCCACGGTGTCGATGTCGCGCAGCACCGATTGCAGTCGCCGGCAGGCTTCATCCAATACGCTGTCCCCGGCGTGGTGACCGAAGGTGTCGTTGATGAATTTGAACCGGTCCAGGTCGATGACCATGATCGCAAAGGGCATCGCGTCCCGATTCGCATGGGCCATGGCCTGGGCGAGGCGGTCATCGAGCAGGATGCGATTGGGCAGCCCGGTGAGCGCATCGTGGGTGGCGAGGTGGCGCAGCTGCTGATTGGCGGCCTCGAGCTTCTCGGTGCGGATCGCCACGGCCTTCTCGAGCGTGTCCACTTGATTGCGCAGCGCCCGCTCGTGCTGCCACTTGCGCGCCAGTGCGCTCGTGCACTGCAACACCTCGATCGGCTCGAACGGCTTCTTCAGCACCAGCAGCCGGTCGGTTTGTCCGAGCCGCGTGATCACGTCGTTCCAATCGTAGTCCGAGTGCGCCGAGCAGATGACCACGTGCACATTCGGGTCCACCGCCCAGAGCCGCTCGATGGTCTCAAGGCCATCCCATCCGGGCGGCATGCGCATGTCGATGAAGGCGAGCGTAAACGGCGCGCCCTGCTGCAGCGCCTCGCGGGCGAGCTCGACGCCCTGACGGCCCTGCAGCGCAAATTGCAGCGTACAGAGGACTCGGCTGCGCGAGACGGGCGCCTGCTCGCCGAACAGGAGCGCCTCGGCGCTGTCGAGGGCGGCATCCGCGGCGCTCTGGGCGCCGAGAATTTTCTCGAAATCACGGTGGATCGACGGATTGTCATCGACCACGAGGATGCGGATCGGCTCGATGGGAAGGGTCTGTGGGTTCATGCGCTCAATCTCTGGGTCTCGGCGGCCGCGTCCGTCATCGGCAGTCGCAGCGTGAAGCAGGCGCCCCGATCGGCACCGGCGCTCGCGGCGCGCAACTCACCGCCCATTTCGGTGGCCAGAATGGCGCTCGAATGCAGTCCGAACCCATGGCCGTCCTGTTTGGTGGTGAAGCCGAACTCGAACAGCCGCGCCATTGCCTCGGGGCGGATGCCGCTGCCGGTATCCTCGATCTCGATCTGAACGGCCTCCCCCGGCACTCTGCGCACCCGCACGGTGAGCACCCGGGCGCGCTCGGCGCCGCGCAGCGCCTGGCGGGCGTTGCTCAGCAGGTTCGCGAGGATCTGCAGCACCTTGTGGCGATCGAGGGTCATCTCACCGACGGGTTGATAGTCTCTGCGCACGGTGATGTCGGCGGCCGCCGGAAAATGCAGCACGAGGGCGTGCTCGATCAGCTCGGTGACCGGCACGCGCTCGAGCACACCGCCGCGCCGCGCGTACGCTTGCTGAGCGGCGATGATCTTGTCGATGTGCTCGACGTGCGTCGAGAGTGCGCGCGCCTCGCCATACAGCGCACGGTTCTCATCGAGGAGGTGCTCGCCGAGCTGGTGCAGATACCCCGGGAGCTCCTGCCCGCGCCGATCGCGGCTGAGGAACTCACCGAGGGTCTCGGAGTGCTCCGCCAGCAGCGTCGCCACGCGCTTGACGTTGCCCACCCGAGAGTCGCGCAGATGCGTCGTGAGCAGCGCGGCGCTCACCCCGAGGCTGTTCAGGACGTTGCCCACACTGTGCAGCACGCCCGTGGCCACCTCGGCCATGCCGGCCTGGCGTGAGGCTTCCTGCAGCTGAAGCTGCAACATCACTCGGCGCTCCTCCTGGCGCACCTGCTCGGTCACGTCCCAGGACACTCCGAGCAGCCGCGCGATCCGCCCGCGTGCATCGCGCAGCACTCGCGCATGCGATTCCAGGTGAATCCGTCCCTGCGGCGACTCGATGCGCAGGCGCAGCGCGCAGGTCTCACGGCGGTGCCGTGCGGCGTGGCGGATCGTGGCACGGGCCTGCGCGGCGTCCTCGGGATGGATCCAGGCGAGCAGCACGTCGATGTGGGTGCGCACGTCGAGGTTCGAGGCCTTGAGCGAGGCGATCTCGTTCTCGGTCCACAGCAACCGGCCGTGGGCGAGGTCGAACTCCCAGCAGGCGATGCCGGCCGCCTGGGTGGCGAGCGTGAGCAGGTTCTTGCCGTGCTGCAGTTCCTGATTGAGCTTCTCCAGGCGCAGCGCATCCTGCCGGCTGCGCGACTCCAGGTGCGCGTCGTAGACGAGGGTGATCAGGGTGATCGCGAGCAGCGCAAAGGCGCCCAAGCCGATGGTGAGGCCGAGCCAGTCGGAGTTGAAGGCGGCCCCGCCGAACACACGGGCCCGCGCGGAGAATTCGGCGGCGCGCATGCCGGTGTAGTGCATGCCGGCGATGGCCGCGCCCATGACCAGCGCCGCCGACACTTCGATCAGTCGCAGCGATCGCCGCTTGAATCTGCGCAGCGCGAAGAACAGCCACAGCGCGACGAACGACGCCGTGACGGCGATGAGCATCGAGAGGGCGATCCAGCGTGCGTCGTAGTGGATCGCCGGCGTCACCTGGATCGCGGCCATGCCGGTGTAGTGCATCGCGCAGATCCCGGCGCCCATCAGCACCGAACTGGCGCCCAGGCGTGCGAGCGTCGAGTCGCGGCGGCTGGCGATGCCCAGGGCAAATCCCGAGGTGAGCACCGCAATCAGCAGCGACAGCAGCGTCATCAGCACGTTGTAGTGCAGCGGGATCGGCGCCTGGTAGGCGAGCATGCCGATGAAGTGCATCGACCAGATGCCAATCCCCATCGAGGCGGCCCCGCCGATCAGCCAGGCGCGCGCCCCGGATCGTCCGGCCTCGGCCACCCGGCCGGCGAGTTTCAGGGCGGTGAAGGAGACGGCGACGGCGACCAGCAGCGAGAGGCTGACCAGCCACGGGTTGTACGTTGCGAGCATTGTCCGGTTCCGGCGCACGGGGGCGCTACGGCGCAAAAATGCTGATTTTCGTCGCCGTCCGGAAGGGCTTGGTTCTCACTCCGCGTGCGTCCGCGGGGCGAAGGGGCCCCGAGGAGGGGGCCTGGGGTGGCATGAGGCCTCCGGGGGCGCGCATGAGCCCCCGACGCCCCGGCCGCCGTTCCCGAGCGTCGCTGCCGTTCGGGCAGCCCGATTTGCTATCCTTGGCAGTTTAACCGCCTGCGCCGCCCCGAAGAGGGCGGGTGTGACGCCAAAAATGCTGCAAAAACTGACCGATACGATCGCCACCCACAAGTGGTTCTGGTACACGATTCTCGGCGCGCTCGCGCTCGTGTTCGCCGCCTGGGGCGCCTACGGCATCGTGAACCTGAACTTCGGCTCGAGCAGCGATGCCGCGACGGTCAACGGCGCCCACATCACGCTGCAGCAGGCGCAGAACGCCTGGCTGCGCGAGCAGGGCCAGATCGACAAGGCCTACGGCGGCAACCTGCCGAGCGCGCTGCGCAATCACCTGCAGAACGAGGTGCTCGAGGAGCTGATCCGCGAGTCGCTCGTCGCACAGCGCACCGAGCAGCTCGGCTACCGGGTCTCCGAGGCCGACCTGATCGCCGCGATCCGCGCCGTGCCGTCCTTCCAGGTCGACGGGCACTACTCGGCCGAGGCCGCCAAGGACGTGCTCACCGAGGCGGGAGTGTCGCTGGCGCAGTTCGAGAGCGAAATGGAGAGCCAGCTGCGCAGCAACCAGCTCTTCGACGGCATCCGCTCCTCGGACTTCCTCACCCCGGTGGAAATCGAGCGCGCCCAGGCGCTGAACGACCAGCAGCGCCAGGTGCAGTACCTCGAGTTCCCCGCGAGCCGCTACGCAAACACCGCACCGATCAGCGCCGCGCAGATCCAGGCCTACTACCAGGCGCACCAGGCGGCGTATCTGCTGCCGGAGTCGGTCGACCTGCGCTATGCGCAGCTGACGCTCGATCAGGTGCGCGCCGGGGAGACGGTGTCCGACGCGGCACTGCAGGACCTGTACCAGAAGGAGATCAATCGCTTCGTGGTGCCCGAGCGGCGCGAGGCGAGCCACATCCTGATCACCTTCGGCAAAGACCCCAAGGCGGCCCTCGCCAAGGCCGAGCACATCCTGAAGCTCGCCCGGTCCGGGGCTAATTTCGCCGCCCTGGCCCGGCAGTACTCCGAGGACCCCGGCTCGGCGCGCAAGGGCGGTGACCTCGGTTGGATCGGCCAGCACGGGTTCATCAAGCCGTTCACCCAGGCGCTGTTCGCCATCCCGAAGGTCGGGGACATCGTCGGACCGGTCAAGAGCCCCTACGGCTATCACATCATCCGGCTCGATGCGATCCAGCCGGGCCACACCCGTGCCTTCGCCAAGGTCAAGGCGCAACTGACCGCGCAGCTGGCCCGCAGTCGCGCGACCAGCCGCTTCGGGCGGATCGAGGACCGCCTGCAGAACGCACTGAATGAGCCCGGCGCGAATTTCGGGGCGCTGGTGAAGCACTACGGACTGACGGCAGGCGAGATCCCGCTGTTCCTGCGCGGCAGCGGTGCGGCGCCGCTCGGCGCGGCACCGGCGGTGCAGAGCCTGGTGTTCGGCAGTGCCGCGATGGCCGTGGGGGCGATCGGCGGACCGGTGATTCTCGACAACGACCGGATGGTCATCGTGAAGGTGATCGCGCGCCACGGCCCGCAGGTCAAACCGCTCGCGCAGGTTCAGGCGAGCATCGTCACGGCGCTCCAGGCGCAGCGCGCCGAGCAGGGGGCGCTGGCGGCCGCCGAGGCCGCCCGGCAGCAGCTCGTCGCGGGCAAGCCGTTTGCGACCGTGGCTGCGGCCTTGCACCTGAAGGCCGCGCCGGCGCGCTTCATCGGCCGCGACGATCCGTCGGTGCCGGCGAACATTCTGCAGCTCGCCTTCGCCGCGGCGAAGCCCGCGGGTGCGCCGATCTTCGAGGCGAAGCCGCTTGCCGGCGGGGCCGGGGCGGTGCTGCTCGCGATCTCGGCGGTGCGGATCGCGCCGAATCAGAATCCGCTCACCGCGCGCACCCGGTTGCAGGAGCAGCTGCGCAGCGATGGCGATGGCGATGTGGTCGGCTACATGGCCCAGATGAGAGCCACGGCCAAGGTGCGCAAGAACCCGCACGCCTTCCAGTGAGCCTCTCGGGGCGGCCGGCACGCGCCGGCCGCCCCGAGGGCTTCGGGTCAGGCCGGGTCGCTCTCCGGGAAGCTCATCCCGACGGTGCTGAAGCCGCCGTCGACGTAGAGGATCTCGGCGGTGATGCCGGCGGCGAGGTCCGAACAGAGGAACGCCGCAGCGTTGCCCACGTCTTCCTGCGTCACGTTGCGCCGCAGCGGGGCGATTTCCGCCACGCGGTTGAGCATCTTGCGAAATCCGGCGATGCCCGCCGCGGCCAGCGTCTTGATCGGACCGGCGGAGATGCCGTTGACCCGGATGCCGCGCGGACCCAAGTCGGCGGCGAGAAAGCGCACGTTGGCCTCGAGACTGGCCTTGGCGAGCCCCATCACGTTGTAGCTCGGAATGGAGCGCACCGCCCCGAGGTAGGACAGGGTCAGCAGAGACCCGTTGCGTCCGGCCATGAGGGGCGCGGCGGCGCGCGCGAGCGCGGTGAAGCTGTAGCTCGACACGTCATGGGCGATCCGGAACACCTCGCGGCTGGTGTTCTCGACGAAGGTGCCCGAGACCCCCTCGCGCGGGGCGAAGGCGACCGCGTGCACCACGATGTCCAGATGGCCCCACTCGCGCTGCAACCGCGCGAAGGCCGCATCGATCTGCGCATCGTCGGTGACGTCGAGCGGCAGCGTGAGCGTCGAGCCGATCGAGGCGGCCAGCGACTCGACGCGCTCCTGTATCTTCTCGTTGACGTAGGTGAACGCGAGCTCGGCGCCCTCGCGTTGCATCGCCTGCGCGATGCCCCAGGCGATCGAGCGGTCCGATGCGACCCCGACGATGAGGGCGCGCTTACCGGTGAGAAATCCCATACGAGAACCCTTCAAATGAAAAACGGCCCGGGCGCCAATAGGGCGCCCGGGCCGTCAGTGTAGACCAATCAGCCGCCCGAATCGGCCAGGATCATGAGCTTCTGACCGGCGAGAATGGGCTGGCGCAGCTTCATCGCGTTCCAGCTGAGGATCTGCGCGACCCGGACCTGGAAGTGCTGCGCGATCTGCCAGAGCGTGTCGCCCGAACGCACGGTGTAGAACACCCGGTGCACGGTGCGGGCCACGCCCGAGAGCAATCCGCCGACGCGGCTCGGCGCATAGCTCACCGCCGCCATCGCCGGGGTGATGCGCAGCCGCTGACCCGGGTGCAGCAGCTGCCCGGGACGCAGGCCGTTCCCTCGCGCCAGGGCATGCACGCTCACGTGGTTGCGCACCGCGATCGACCAGAGACTGTCGCCGGGACGGACCTGCACGACGCGGAACGAGGGGCGTGCGAAGCGCCCGACGCGCCCGTCGGAGTACAGACGCAGCCGCTCACCCGGGCGCAGCACCGTGTGGTGCAGCGACAGGCCGTTCATCTGCGCCAGGCGCTGAACGCTGATGCCGTGCCGCTGCGCGATGGCCCAGAGCGAGTCGCCCGGGCGGACCCGCACGACGCGGAAGCGGAAGCGGCTGCGCCACAGGGAATGATCGGCCTGCCGGGCCGCGACCAGCACGTTCTGCGGCAGGTGGTACACCGTGGCCGGGACCTCGATCTGCTGCCCGACCACCAGGTGGCCGTTCGGCAGCGTGTTCAGTCGGCGCAGCAGGTCGGTGCTCGTCTTGAAGCGGCGCGCCACCGTGTAGACCGAGTCGCCCCCGCGCACCTTGTACAGATCGACGCCCATGCGCTCATTGGCGGTGAGCGCCGACACGTTCTGCTCGAAGATCGGAGCGGCATCGATCGGCAGCAGCAGGTAGAACGGGCCGGTCGGATCGGTCGCCCAGCGGTGGAAGGCGGGGTTCAGCTGGTAGATCTCATCGGAGGAGATGCCCGCCAGGCGCGCGGCCACCTCCAGGTTGATCTGCCCGTCGGTGGGCACCTGGGTGAAATACGGCTGATCCGGAATGGGGCTGAAGGACAGGCCGTACTTGCCCGGGTCTTGCACCAGGCGGGCCATGGCGAGCAGCTGCGGCACGTACAGCTCGGTCTGGCGCGGCAGTATCAGATGCCAGAAGTCCGTCGGGCGGCCGCGCGCCTGGTTGTAGCGGATCGCGCGCTCGACGTTGAGCTCCCCGCAGTTGTAGGCGGCGATCGCCAGCAGCCAGTGGCCGCCGAGCTGATCGTGCAGCTGCTGGAGGTAATTCAGGGCCGCCTGCGTGGAGGCCACCACGTCGCGCCGGCCGTCGTACCACCAGTCCTGCTTCAGCCCGAACAGCTTGCCGGTGCCGGAGGTGAACTGCCACATGCCCGCGGCCCGCGCGTAGGAGTAGGCGAAGGGCTGAAAGGCGCTCTCGATCACCGGCAGCAGCGCGAGCTCGAGCGGCATGTGCCGCGCCTGCAGCTGCGTGACGATGTAGTACAGGTACATGTCCGCGCGGCCGAACGCGCGCTGGAGGAACTCAGGGTGATTGGCGTACCAGTGCGCTTCCTCGGCGATGAGGCGCTTGTGCGGGTCCGGCAGCGCGAAGCCGGCGCGGATGCGTGCGAACAGGTTCGCGTAATGCAGCGCGGGGGGCGCGGCCGGCGGCTGCGGCGCGGGGGTGGGCGCCGCGGCCACGGGCGGCGGCGGCGGGGTGGGGCGCTCGGTCTGCACCGCCGGGGCCGCCACGACGCGGGTCGGGGTCACGGGGCGCATCGGGGCACGGGTCGCGCAGGCCGTCAGGGCCAGAACACCGAGAACACCCAGGGCAGCGCGTGCCCAGCTCACTGAAATCGCCAATTTCCCGACCCTCTCTGCGCCGTGTTAAGTTCGTTCCGCTCCGGCGCTTCGGGCACAAGCCGGGGGGTGACATTACAATAATCGGAGTCAAACCCGAAATGTACCTTCAGATAACACAGGATGGCTAGCCCCTGATGGGACAAACTCACACTTCTGCGCAAATGGACTCGGCGGTCGCGCTCACGCGCTGGTGGGCCAGTCCCGCCGGGCGGGCGTTGATCGCGGCCGAAACGCAGATGGTGGCCGAGGCGCTCGAGGATGTTTTCGGCTGGGAATGCCTGCAAATCGGCGCCTGGGGCGAGGGCCGCGCACTGTTGGAAGCGTGCCGCACGCGGCATCGGGCCATTCTCGCCGCGCCCCGGATGTCGCCAGATGCAGACATTCTCGGTCGGCCGAGCCAGTTGCCCGTGAGCGGGGATTCGATCGACGCGGTGTTGATGCCGCACACCCTGGAGTTCGCCAGCGACCCCTACGCCCTCGTGCGCGAGACCGACCGGGTGCTGGTCGGGGAGGGGCACCTGGTCGTGCTCGGCTTTCAGCCCTGGAGCCTGTGGGGGCAGCGGGCCCGCTTCGCGCGCAGCGGCTTCCCGCCGGGTCTGCGCCGCGTGCTCTCGGAGCGGCGCGTGCGCGAGTGGCTCGCGTTGCTCGGCTACGAGGTGTTCGCCGCGCGCCGCTACCTGTACCGCAACCCCTGGGCGGGGGGGCTCGCCGCCGGGGAGGGCGCCGATCGGCTGCTGCGCCGCGGTCTGACCTTCCCCTGGCCGGCCGGGGCGTACCTGCTCAAGGCCCGCAAGCAGGTGTACACGATGACCCCGATGCGCCCGCGGCTGCGCCGCGCGATGCTCGGCGGCCTGGTCAAGTCCGCCCCGCCGGTGCGCCACGGCGTGCGCCGCTCGCCATGAGCGGCCCCGAGGCGCACACCGGCGCAGGCGCCACGGTGGAGATCTACACGGACGGGGCCTGTCGCGGCAATCCCGGCCCCGGCGGCTGGGGCGCGCTGCTGATCTTCGGGGAGCGCGAGAAGACGCTCTCGGGCGCCGAGCCCCTCACCACCAACAACCGCATGGAGCTCATGGCCGTGATCGGGGCGCTCGAGGCGCTGAAGCGCCCGGTGCACGCGCGGGTCTACACCGACTCGCAGTACGTGCGCAAAGGGATCACCGAGTGGGTCGCGAACTGGAAGGCCAAGGGCTGGCGCACCGCGGACCGCAAGCCGGTGAAGAACCAGGACCTCTGGCAGCGCCTCGAGGCGCTCGCCGCCGGGCACCGGGTGGAGTGGCACTGGGTGCCGGGCCATGCCGGGGTGCCGGGCAACGAGCGGGTCGACCAGCTGGCGAACGAGGCGATCGATGCGTTGCACCAGGCGCAGGCCCTCGGGAGGCAGAGCAGGTAAACTCCCCGCCCATGCGACAGATCGTTCTAGATACCGAGACCACCGGTCTCGAACCGTCGCTCGGGCACCGCGTGATCGAAATCGGCTGCATCGAG
Organism: Pseudomonadota bacterium; assembly: GCA_021826035.1. Next base: position 26,191 of record JAKBBE010000013.1, read on the forward strand.
CTCATCAACCGCCGGGTCACCGGCCGGACCTTCCACCACTACCTCAACCCCGAGCGCGACATCGACGCCGGGGCGCTCGCGGTGCACGGCATCACCCGCGAGTCCCTCGCCGGCCAGCCGCGCTTCGCGGACATCGGCGATGCGCTGCTCGAGTTCATCGAGACGGCCGAAATCGTCGCCCACAACGCCGCGTTCGACGTCGGGTTCCTCGAGGCCGAGTTCGCGCGCTGCGGGCGGCCGCTGAAGCTCACCGCGCGCTGCCACGTGCTCGACACGCTGGTGCTGGCGCGCGAGATGCACCCCGGCCAGCGCAACAACCTCGATGCGCTCTGCAAGCGCTACAACGTCGATAACGCCGGCCGCGATCTGCACGGCGCGCTGCTCGATGCGCGCATTCTCGCCGACGTCTACCTGGCGATGACCGGCGGACAGACGGCCCTCGCGCTGGCCGCGCTCGAGCATCAGCCCGGGGCGAGCATCGTCCAGCCGGCGCGCCCGACCGGACGGCTGAAGGTGCTGCGCGCCAGTCCCACCGAACGCGAGTCGCACGAGCAGATGCTCAAGGTGATCGCCCAGGCGAGCGGCGGGAAGTGCCTGTGGCCGGGTGAGGCGGGCTGAAGCGCCCCGCGCCCGAGCCGGGCGCGCGGCCGGTGGTTAAAATAGCCGTTTCCACGAGGGAATCGTCCGTGACCGAAAAGTCCCCCGCGGCCGCCATGCGCGTGCCGCTGCTCGATCTGAAGCCCCAGTACGAGAGCATCGCGGCGCGCACGCGCGCGGCCATCGAGGCGGTCTGCGCCAGCCAGCACTTCATCCTCGGCGCGCAGGTGAAGACGCTCGAGGAGCGGCTCGCCGCCTACACGCAGACCCGGCACGGGATCGGGGTGTCCTCCGGCACCGACGCGCTGTTGCTCGCCCTCATGGCCCTCGACATCGGACCCGGGGACGCGGTCGTGACCTCCCCGTACACGTTCTTCGCCACCGCCGGCACCATCGCGCGCACCGGCGCGCGGCCGCTGTTCTGCGACATCGAGCCCGAGACGTTCAACCTCAGCCCGCGCGCGCTGCGCGAGTTCATCGACGGGCAGTGCGAGCGGCGCGACGGCGCGCTCGTGCACCGCGCGAGCGGCACCCGGGTCCGGGCGCTGATGCCGGTGCACCTGTACGGCCAGCTCTGCCCCATGGAGCCGCTGCTCGCGCTGGCGCACGCGACGGGGCTCGCCGTCATCGAGGATGCCGCCCAGGCGATCGGTGCGCGCGATGCCGGCGGCCGCCAGGCCGGCAGCTTCGGGGACATCGGCTGCTTCTCGTTCTTCCCCACCAAGAACCTCGGCGCGTTCGGCGATGCGGGGCTGTGCGTGGCGCAGGACGATGCGCTCGCCGAGCATCTGCGCGTGCTGCGCGTGCACGGCGGCAAGCCGAAGTACCACCATGCCTTCATCGGCGGCAACTTCCGCATCGATGAGCTGCAGGCTGCGGTGCTCAACGTCAAGCTCGATTACCTCGAGGAGTGGTCGCACCGGCGCGCCGCGAACGCGCGCATCTATGACGCCGCTTTCGCCCAGGCGGGACTGACCGGCCGGGTGACGGTGCCGACGACGCTCGCGGGCTTCCACCACATCTACAACCAGTACGTGATCCGCGTGCACCAGCGCGATGCGCTGCGCGAGTGGCTCGCGAGCTGCGGCGTCGGCACGGAGATCTACTACCCGATCCCGCTGCACCTGCAGCAGTGCTTTGCGTATCTCGGCCATCGGGTCGGGGACTTCCCGGAATCCGAGCGCGCCGCGCTCGAGACGCTCGCGCTGCCGATCTACCCCGAACTCGCCCCCGAGCAGCTGCACTACGTGGTCGAGCGCATCGCGGCGTTCTACGCCCGAGGCGCCTGAGCCGCACGCGAACGCCGCCGTCATGCGCACCGCCCCCGGCCCCCACAGCGCCGCCTGGAACGAGCTCAAAGCGCATGCCCGCCGGCTCGCCGAGGTGCCGACGCGCGAGCTGTTCGGGCGCGATCCGCAGCGCTTCGAGCGCTTCTCGCGCCGCGCCGCGGGGCTGCTGATCGATTTCTCGCGCCAGCATCTCGATGAGATGGTCCTCGGGCGGCTGCTGGCGCTGCCCGAGGCGGTCGATCTCGGCGGTTATCGCGAGGCGATGTGGCGCGGGGAGAAGATCGACGTGACCGAGGGACGCCCCGTGCTGCACGTGGCGCTGCGTCAGGCGCCCGGGGAGCGAGTCGGCGGCGCGGCGCTCGAGCACGAGATGCTCGAGGAGCGGGCGCGCATGCTCGCCTTCGCCGAGGCGGTGCGCACGGGGCGCATCACCGGCAGCGCCGGGCGGCGCTTCGAGCGCATCGTCAACCTCGGCATCGGCGGCTCGGATCTCGGACCGGCGATGGCGGTGCACGCCCTCGCGCACCCGGCGCCGGGCGCGCCGCGCTGCGAGTTCGTCTCGAACATCCAGGGGGGCCAGCTCGCCGACGTCCTCGCCCAGTCCGATCCGCGCTCGACGCTGTTCATCGTCTGCTCGAAGACCTTCGCGACCCTCGAGACGCTCGCCCATGCCCAGAGCGCGCGCCAGTGGGTGCGCGAGCAGCTCGGCGATGCGGCCGTGCCGCGGCACTTTGCCGCCGTCTCGCTCAACCACCGCGCCATGGACAGCTTCGGGGTGCATCCGGAGTACCGCTTCAAGCTCTGGGACGGGGTGGTCGGACGCTTCTCGCTGTGGTCCTCGATCGGGGTGTCGCTCGCCATCGCGATCGGCGCCGAGGGGTTCGAAGCCTTCCTCGCCGGTGCCCGGGCGATGGATGCGCACTTCAAGCAGGCCCCGTGGGTGGAGAACCTGCCGGTGCTCCTGGCGCTGATCGGGGTGTGGAACATCAACTTCCGCGAGCTGCCGACGCTCGCGGTGCTGCCCTACGAGGAGCGCCTGGCGCGTCTGCCGGCCTACCTGCAGCAACTCGAGATGGGCAGCAACGGCAAATCCGTCACGCTCGAGGGCCGGCGCGTCGAGTGGCAGACCGCCGCGGTGATCTGGGGCGGCCCGGGCAGCAACGCGCAGCACTCGTTCTATCAGCAGCTGCACCAGGGGACTGCGCGCACGGCGCTCGATCTGCTCCTGCCGGCGCGCGCCTCGTGTGGCCCCGAGGCGCAGCACGCACTCGCGATCGCCAGCGCCCTGGCGCAGGCCGAGGCGTTCATGACCGGCTATCCGCTGGAGGCGGTGCGCGCGGAGTTCGAGCGCGAGGGTCTCTCGCCGGCGCGGCGCGAGGCGCTCGAGCCGCACAAGGTCCACGCCGGCTCACGCCCGAGTACGCTCATCGCCTTCCCGCAGCTCGATCCGGCGACCCTGGGCCGCCTGCTCGCGCTCTACGAGCACAAGGTGTTCGTGCAGGGGGTGATCTGGGGCATCAACTCCTTCGACCAGTGGGGCGTCGAGCTCGGTAAACGGCTGGCCGATCAGCTGCTGCCGAGCGTGCGCGACCCGCTCGGGCAGCCGGCTCCCGCGCCGGGCGTGCAGCGGCTGCTCGAGCAGCTGGCCCTCTGGCGCGAGGACGGATCGAGACAGGATTTACAGGAGAGGAACACGTGAAGCCGAATCTCTTTCTCACCAATCTGCGCGAGCATCTGGCCCTCTTCCAGACGCTCGAGGCGTTGAATGAGCCGATCGAGCGCGCCGGTGCGCTCATCGCGAACGCGCTCGGCGCCGGGCGCAAACTGCTGCTGTGCGGCAACGGCGGCTCGGCCGCCGACAGCCAGCACATCGCCGCGGAGCTCACCGGACGGTTCATCCAGGACCGCCGGCCGCTCGCGGCCCTGGCGCTGACCACCGACACCTCGGCGCTGACCTGCATCGCCAACGACTACAGCTTCGAGGACGTGTTCGCCCGTCAGCTCGCCGGACTCGGCGCCCCCGGGGACTGCCTGATCGGCATCTCGACCTCCGGCCAGTCGCGCAACGTCATCAAGGCGGTCGAAGTGGCCCGCGGCATCGGCATGCCGGTGATCGGCCTGCTCGGGCGCGACGGCGGGGCGCTGCGCGCGCTGTGCGATGTCGCGATCATCGTGCCGAGCCCGACCACCGCCCGGATCCAGGAGGCGCACATTCTGATCGGGCACACCCTCTGCGGCCTCGTCGAGACCACCCTGGGGCTCGCGTGAGCCCACCGGTGAAGCCCCTGCAGGCCGATCTGCAGCGCGCCCGGGTCCTGGTGGTGGGCGATGCGATGCTCGACCGGTATCTCTTCGGTGACGTCGAGCGCATCTCCCCGGAGGCCCCCGTCCCCGTGGTGCGCGTGACGCGCGAGGAAGACCGGCTGGGCGGCGCGGCGAACGTGGCGCTGAACGTCAGGGCCCTGGGACCGGGGGTGACGCTCATCACCGTAGTGGGCGATGACGAGCCGGCGCGCAAGCTCGAGACGCTGCTCGCGCAGCGCTCGATCGAGAGTCTCCTCGGCCGTGACCCGCAGCTCTACACCAGTGTGAAGCTGCGCGTCATCGGCCGCTCCCAGCAGCTCGTGCGGGTGGATTTCGAGAACACGCCGGATCACGAGATCCTCTCCGGCATGCTCGCGAACTTCGAGCACACCCTGCCGGCCTGCGGCGCGGTGATCTTCTCCGATTACGGCAAGGGCGGGCTGACCCACATCGCCGAGATGATCGAGCGGGCCCGCGCCGCCGGCAAGCCGGTGCTGGTCGATCCGAAGGGCGCCGACTACAGCCGCTATGCCGGCGCCACGGTCGTCACGCCGAACCGCGCCGAGCTCGCCCAGGTGATCGGTCCGTGGACCTCCGAGGCGCAGCTCGAGGAGCGCGTCGCCCATCTGCGCCGCACACACCGGCTCGATGCGCTGCTCCTGACGCGCAGCGAGGAGGGGATGTCGCTCTTTGATGCGCACGGCCATGCGCGCATCGGCGCGCAGGCCCGTGAGGTGTTCGATGTGACCGGCGCCGGTGATACGGTGATCGCGACGCTCGCGGCCATGCTGGCCGCGGGATTGACGCTGCGCGAGGCGATGCCGATCGCCAATCGCGCCGGTGGCATCGTGGTGGGCAAGTTCGGCACCGCCACGGCGAGTTTCGAGGAGGTCTTCGCGTGAGAGTGATCGTGACGGGCGCTGCGGGCATGATCGGCAGCAATCTGGTGCAGGGCTTGAATGCCGCCGGCATCGATGAGGTCATCGCGGTCGATGAGCTCACCGATGGGACGAAGTACCGCAACCTGCTGGGTGCGAAGCTCGCCGATTACTTCGATCGGGGCGAGTTCTACGACCGCTTCGAGCGCGGGGAGCTCGGGCGGGTCGATGCCGTGCTGCACCAGGGGGCCTGCTCGGACACCATGGAGCACAACGGCCAGTACATGCTCGAGACCAACTACCGCTGCTCGAAGCGTCTGCTCGATGCCTGCCAGGCCCAGGGGGTGCGGCTGCTCTATGCCTCCTCGGCGGCCACCTATGGCGACAGCACGGTCTTTCGCGAATCCCCCGAGTGCGAGCGCCCGCTGAATGTGTACGGGTACTCGAAGCTCCTGTTCGACACCGTCGTGCGGCGCATGCTGCCCACCGCGCGCCACCAGGTGGCCGGCTTTCGCTACTTCAACGTCTACGGGCCGCGCGAGCAGCACAAGGGGCGCATGGCCTCGGTGGCGTTTCATCATTTCGGGCAGCTGCGCGAGCACGGCCGGGTCAAGCTCTTCGGCGAGTACGGCGGCTACGGCCCGGGCGAGCAGACGCGCGATTTCGTGTACGTCGGGGACGTGGTGGCGGTGAACCTGTGGTTCCTGCGTCACCCCGAGCGCAGCGGCATCTTCAACCTGGGCTCGGGCCGCTCGCAGCCCTTCAACGAGGTCGCCCACGCCACGATCAACGCGCTGCGTGCCGAGCGCGCTGAGGCGGCGCTGTCGCTCGCAGAGCAGGTCGCGGCCGGGCTGATCGAGTACACCCCGTTTCCCGAGGCACTCATCGGCAAGTATCAGTGCCGCACCGAGGCGGACCTCTCGGCCTTGCGCGCCACGGGCTGTGATGTTGAGTTTGCGGATGTCGAGACCGGCGTGCGCCGCTATGCCCAGTGGCTGGCGGGGCGGGGCTGAGCGATGGGAAGCCCCGGGGCGGGAGCCTCGGAGGGTCTCTAAAGCAGTTCGGGATCCTGCGAGGAGCGCCTCGGTGGGTTACGCCCGATCATCGGTCCGCGGCGCGCACAGGTGAGCCGGGGTGAGACCGTCCCCTCTGCGAGGGGCCTCGCGAAGTCCCGGCAGCGTCATGACGGTCAATCCATAGGGTTTGAGACTCGGGGTGACCCACGGCCCGCCCGCCGCCCTGACGGACGTCGTCTCCGAATGCGTCAAGCCGCAGCCTCATCCGGCTGTCGTCTTGACGGGCGAATCGTCGCCGTCGAGGGTGCGATGGCCGATGAATGGGGCGACGGGTTGCGGGTCGCGAGGCGCGCGGTCGGCCCATGCACGTGATGGAGGCGCTGATGGCGGCCACAGCGCAGGGACGCCCATTGTCAATACGTCCGTATTGACGTCATCGGCAGGCCCGTTCAACCTGCGCCGATGACCGGATTGGCAAAGCTCTCGCAGTTGCAGGTGCGCGTGTCCGAGGCGCAGAAGGCGGCGATCCGCCGCGCCGCCGAGCAGGCCGGAATGGACATGTCGGCGTACGTGTTGAGTCGCGTGCTTCCGGCCCCTGCGAGCGCGTTTCAGGAGGCCGTGACCGCGCTGAGCGGGGTCGCAGAGCCGTCCTTCGCACTTGCAGCGCTCAACGCGTTGCTCTCGGGCTTCACGGCCGAGGAACTGCGCCAAGCCGTCGCGGCCGCACCGCAAGCGCAGTGCTCCCCGTTTCTGGCTAATTACGTGGCGGCGATGACCGAGACGGCCTGTGCCCTGCGTAGAGTGCCGGTCCCTGCCTGGGTTCACAGCACCGAGGCGCTGACCGAACCGGTGTTCGGCTCGACGCTTCCGTCATTGCGCCTGTACCTCCTCACGCGCTCGCCAGCGCCCTTCCGCCGGCGCAACATCTTCATCGACTCGAGCATCGGCGCGCAGGTGTAGGCGTCACATGACGGCGTTGAGCAAGGCGGATATCTGCCGTCTCTTCGAGCTTCTGAACGACGAACTGCGTCAGGTCGATACCGTCGGCGAGATCTTCCTCGTGGGTGGGGCTGTCATGTGCCTCACGTACGGTGCGCGTGCCTCGAGCAGGGATGTCGATGCCTTGTTCCGCCCGCCCGAATTGGTGCGCGCGGCCGCCGCGCGCGCGGCCATCAAGGCCGGAATCGACCCGCACTGGCTCAATGACGCGGTGAAAGGCTTCATGAGCGTCCAAGCCGAGTTCGCTCGCTACCTCGAGCTCGAGGACCTGCACGTGATGACGGCGCGACCGGAGTATCTGCTCGCAATGAAATGCTTGGCCATGCGCATTGGAGCGGAGTTTCATGATGAAGAGGATGTCCGTTTCCTCCTTCGACTTCTCGACGTCCGGTCGTACGAGCACGCGATGCGCGTCATTACGAAGTACTATCCGCTGGAGCGACTTCCTCAAAAGACGCTGTCTGCGTTGGAAGATCTGCTTCCGCACAGCTCGGCTTAGCCGCATCAGAGGCTTTCGCACAGGTGCTCAAGGCCCTGCCGCGCGCCTCCATCGCCGTGCCGGCCCGTTCGTGCACCGCCGGCCCGCACCCACCCTTGCCGTTCATGCTGCTGCACGCTGATAATGAGGACCCTCCGATTCCGCTGCGAGGACACTCGAGCGGTGGTCGAGGGGAACGTTCCGCAGCCGTTTCCTGCCCTCGAAACACTCGCGATCCGCACCGGTGCAGCCGGTGTCCGCAGCGCTGCGGATCTGGCGAATCTTCGCGGGCCGCCGGGCACTCGGCTCGCACCGCTGCGCAACGACCGCCCGGGTGAATGGCACCTGCGGAACAACGATTCACGGCGAATCTGCGTCCCCCGAGCCCGATGGGCGCCGGGGCCGGGAGCGCCGCCGCATAAGGCGATCATGACCGACCTCGCACCGACTCTGTCTCGCAAGATCCGCTCGAGCGTCGAGGCCGCCACCTACCCCTGGCCCCGCCCGCTCGTGTTCACGAACGGGGTGTTCGACGTGCTCCATCGGGGGCATGTCACCTATCTGGCGGCCGCTCGCGAACTCGGGGCCGCACTCCTGGTGGCGGTCAACAGCGACGCCTCGGCCCGTCTGCAGGGCAAGGGGCCGGATCGCCCGCTCAATGCCGAATCCGATCGCCTCATCGTGCTGGCGGCGCTCGAGAGCGTCTCCTTCGTGACACTGTTCGATGAGAAGACGCCGTGTGAGCTGCTCGGGCGCTGCCGCCCGGATCTCTACGTCAAGGGCGGTGACTACGACATGGAGACGCTCGAGGAGACCCGGCTGATGCGCTCCTGGGGGGGGCGCTCGCTCGCAATTCCATTCGTGACGGGCTACTCCACGACCGCGCTCGTCGAGCGCATCCGCGGCGCATGAGCCACCGGGCAGCGTTCATCGACCGCGACGGCGTGCTCAATGTCGAGCACGGCTTCGTGCACCGGATCGAGGATTTCGTGCTGCTGCCGGGGGCGCTCGCGGCGCTCGCCGCGCTGCAGGCCGCCGGCTACCGCCGGGTGGTGGTGACGAACCAGTCGGGCATTGCCCGCGGGCTCTATACCGAGGCGGACTTCGAGCGGCTGATGGGCGAGGTGCGCCGGCGGCTGGGCGCCGAGGGCGTCAGCGTCGATGCGGTCGAGTACTGCCCGCATCTGCCGGATGCGCCCCTGGAGCAGTATCGCCGGGCCTGCGCGTGCCGCAAACCCGAGCCCGGCATGCTGCTGAAGGCGATTCGCGCCCTCGACATCGACCCGGCGGAGTCCTTCCTCGTCGGGGATCGGATCTCCGACGTGCAGGCCGGGCGCGCCGCGGGCGTCGGCCGCTGCTTTCTGGTGCGCACCGGCTATGCACTCTCCGCCGAGGCCATCGCGGCGGCCGATGCCGTGTACGACGATCTGCTGGGGTGCGTGACGGACGTCTTGAACGGTGGCCCGATTTGCGCGGACTGAGTATCTCTGCATGACGCGCAGGGGGCGCGCATGGCAAGCTTCTCTGCATTCATTCTTGAGGGACAGGAGCCCGCGATCTTGAAAGGTATCGTTCTCGCCGGCGGCGCCGGCACCCGTCTGCATCCGGTCACCCTGAGTGTCAGCAAGCAGCTGCTGCCGGTGTACGACAAGCCCATGGTGTACTACCCGATCTCGACGCTGATGCTCGCCGGGATCCGGGACATCCTCCTGATCTCGACGCCCGTGGATCTGCCGCTGTTTCAGCGTCTGCTCGGCGATGGCTCGCAGTGGGGCGTCTCGTTCTCCTACGCCGAGCAGCCGCGGCCCGAGGGCCTCGCGCAGGCCTTCCTCATCGGTCGGCCCTTCATCGGCGGTGAGCCCGTGGCGTTGGTGCTGGGCGACAATATTTTCTACGGCCACGGCCTGTCCGGGCAGCTCAAGCAGGCCGCGGGCCGCGAGCAGGGCGCGACCGTCTTCGCCTACCGCGTGCGCGACCCGGAACGCTACGGCGTGGTGAGCTTCGATGCGGCGGGTCGCGCGATCACGCTCGAAGAGAAGCCGACTCAGCCGAAGTCGAACCATGCGGTGACCGGCCTGTATTTCTACGACCGCCAGGTGGCCGATCTCGCCGCAGCCCTGAAGCCCTCGCCACGCGGGGAGCTCGAGATCACCGATCTGAACCGACTGTACCTCGAGCGCGGGGCGCTCACGGTGGAGCAGTTCGGGCGCGGCGTGGCCTGGCTCGACACCGGCACCCATGAATCGCTCATCCAGGCCTCGATGTTCATCGAGGCCATCGAGACGCGCCAGGGCCTGAAAGTCGGCTGTCCGGAGGAGATCGCGTATCACAGCGGCTTCATCGATGCGGCGCAGCTCGAGCGCCTGGCGCGACCGCTCGCCAAGAGCGGCTACGGGACCTATCTGCTCGATGTGTTGAAAGGACCGCGCGGATGATCTTCGAACCGATGGCGATCCCCGAGGTCGTGCGGATCCGACCGAAGGTGTTCGGCGATGAGCGCGGCTTTTTCATGGAATCCTGGGAGCAGCGCAAGTTCGCCGCGGCGGGACTGGATCTGAAGTTCGTGCAGGACAATCACAGTCACTCGGCCCGGCACATCCTCCGGGGGCTGCACTATCAGATCCGCCAGCCGCAGGGGAAGCTGGTGCGGGTCACGAGCGGCCGGGTGTTCGATGTCGCGGTCGACATCCGCCGCAGTTCCCCGACCTGCGGCCGCTGGGTGGGCGCCGAGTTGTCGGCCGAGAACCATCACATGCTCTGGGTGCCGCCGGGATTCGCACACGGCTACCTGGTGCTCAGTGACGCGGCGGACTTTCTCTACAAAGTCACCGACGTCTGGGCGCCGGAGCACGAGCGCGCGATTCGATGGGATGATCCGACCCTCGCGGTAGAGTGGCCGCTGCCGGCGGGCGCGCAGCCGGTGCTCTCGGGCAAGGATGCGGCCGCGCCCGCCTTGACCGCTGCCGAGGTGTATCCGTGAGAGTGCTCATCGTCGGTGCCGGTGGACAGGTGGGGCGCCTGCTGGGGGCGACCTGCCCGGAGGGCATCGAACGGGTGGCTTTCACGCATGTCGAGCTCGACATCGGTGATGCAGACGCGGTTCGCCGCACGTTCGAGCACGTAAAGCCTGCCGCCGTCATCAATGCGGCGGCGTACACGGCGGTGGACAAGGCCGAGTCCGAGCCCGCTCTGGCGCGGCGGATCAACGGCGAGGGGCCCTCGCATCTGGCCGTCAGTGCCGCCGCCTGTGGGGCTCGGCTCGTCCAGGTCTCGACGGATTTCGTGTTCGACGGGACGGCGTCCTCACCCTATCGTCCCGAGGCGCACCCGCATCCTCTGAGCGTCTACGGCGCGACGAAGCTTGAGGGCGAACGCGCGGTGCTCGAGGCGCTTCCCGACCGCTCGGTCATCGTGCGCACGGCTTGGGTCTATGCCGCCCAAGGCAAGAACTTCGTGCACACCATGCTGCGCCTGATGCGCGAGCGTGGCGCGGTGCGCGTCGTTGCCGATCAGGTCGGGACGCCGACGGCCGCCCGGCCCCTCGCCGAGGTGCTGTGGCAGATGGTGATCCGACCCGAGATCGGCGCCATCCATCACTGGACCGACGCGGGCGTTGCCAGCTGGTACGACTTTGCCGTGGCGATTGCGGAGGAGGGCGCGGCGCTCGGGATGCTGCCCTCGGGCGTGGAGGTCACGCCGATCGCCACCGAAGACTATCCGACCCCTGCGCGTCGTCCGGCCTACAGCGTGCTCGACAAGCGCTCGCTGATGACCCTCGGATTCCACCCCGCGCACTGGCGGCAGCGGCTGCGCGAAACGTTGCAAGAGATCGCTCATGGCTAGGCTCCTCATCACCGGCGGTGCCGGGTTCATTGGCGCGAATTTCGTGCATCACTGGCTGACCACGCATGCGGGGGACCGCGTGGTGGTGCTGGATGCCCTGACCTATGCCGGCAACCTGGCCAATCTCGAGTCGGTCAAGGATCGCGCCGAGCTACGCTTCGTACGCGCGGATATCCGGGACACCGAGCAGGTGGAACAGCTGCTACGCGAGGAACGGATCGACACGATCGTGCATTTCGCGGCGGAGTCGCACGTCGATCGCTCGATCCACGGGCCCGACGCGTTCATCGAGACCAACGTGCAGGGCACGCACTCGATGCTCAAGGCGGCGCGCACCGTGTGGCTCACCGAGCGCGCGGTCGACGCACACCGTTTTCATCATGTCTCCACCGACGAGGTGTATGGCTCGCTCGGGCCCGATGATCCGGCCTTCACCGAAGAGACGCGCTATGCGCCGAACTCGCCGTACTCGGCGAGCAAGGCAGCCTCCGATCACCTGGTGCGGGCCTACCATCACACCTACGGCCTCTCGACGACGATCAGCAACTGCTCGAACAACTACGGGCCGTTTCATTTTCCCGAGAAGCTCATTCCGCTCATGATCGTCAATCTCCTGCACGGCCGACCACTGCCGATCTATGGCGATGGGCGCAATGTGCGCGACTGGCTGCACGTGTCGGATCACTGTCGTGGCATCGAGCGTGTCCTCGAGCGGGGCACGCCGGGGGAGGTCTACAACATCGGCGGTGGGGCGGAGAGCGAGAATCTCGCGCTCGTGGAAACGCTCTGTGCGGTGGCCGACCGGGCCTTTCTGAAGCGACCGGAGCTGATCGAAGCCTTCGGGGCCTCGCCGGCGGCGCGGGGCGAGCGCAGCGCGAGCCTGATCCAGTTCGTGAAGGATCGGCCGGGCCACGACCGCCGCTACGCGATCGATTGCACCAAGGCAGAGCGGGAGCTCGGCTACAAAGCCGAAGTGACGCTCGAGCGCGGCCTCCAGGACACCTTCGCCTGGTATCTGGATCATCAGTGGTGGTGGCGCGGGGTGATGGATGGCAGTTACCAGCGCTGGATCGAGACACACTACCGCTGAGCGCCGCGAGCCGGCAGTGACGGCGTGGGCGGACTCCCTGCAGCACCCGAGTGACCGAGGGGCCCGGACGTTCCCCAATGAGTGATCATGCCGAGTGCGTCGTGATCGGCGCGGGCGTCGTGGGCCTCGCCGTGGCCCGCGCGTTGGCCGAGTCCGGCCATGAAGTGCTGGTGCTCGAGGCCGAGGCGGCCATCGGAACCGGCATCAGCGCCCGCAGCAGCGAGGTGATTCACGCCGGACTCTACTACCCGCAGGGGTCACTGAAGGCGCAATGGTGCGTGGAAGGTCGGGAGCGACTCTACGCGTACTGCGTCGAGCACGGCGTGGAACATCGCCGATGCGGGAAATTGATCGTGGCCACGGATACGGCCGAGCGGGCTCAGTTGGATCACATCGAGGCGTCCGCACGGGCCAATGGCATCGCGGATCTGCGTCGACTCGAGGCCGTCGAAGCGGTCGCGCTCGAGCCCGCCTTACGCTGCACGGCCGCGCTGTACTCGCCCTCCACCGGGATCATCGACAGTCATGGGCTGATGCTGTCGTTGCAGGGCGACATCGAGCGGGCAGGCGGCATCGTCGTCTGCCGCACCCCGGTGTTGGGCGGACGTGGTCGCGCGGGATCCGTGCAGCTTCGCATCGGTAGCGGTACCCAGTGCCACACGCTCATCGCGTCCCAGGTCATCAATTGCGCCGGACTCGCGGCCCAGACCGTCGCGCGCACACTGGGGGTTCCGCAGGCGAGCATTCCGCCGCTGCACTATGCGAAGGGGAGCTATCTCAGTCTGACAGGTGCCAGCCCCTTCACGCACTTGGTCTATCCGGTTCCGGAGTCGGGCGGACTCGGGGTGCATCTGACGCTCGATTTGGCCGGGCGCGCCCGCTTCGGCCCGGACGTGGAGTGGGTGAAGTGCTTGGATTTCGAAGTCGATCGGGAGCGGACCGTTCGGTTCTCGGCGGCCATCCGTCGCTATTGGCCCGCTTTGCCCGAGGGCGCGCTGCAACCGGCGTACGCCGGGATCCGCCCAAAGTTGGTCGGCCCCGGCGCCCCGGGTGCGGATTTTTGCGTGCAAGGGCCTCGGGAGCACGGCATCCCCGGCCTGGTGAATCTCTTCGGCATCGAGTCTCCCGGACTCACTGCGGCACTGGCCCTCGCGCGATCCGTGTGCGAGCGCATCTCCCTGCCGTGATCGACCGAACCGCACCGACGGGCGATGCGCGTCGCGGCGATTCCGCTCCCCCTGGAGGGCCTACCCCGCTACAATCCGCCTTTTAGCACGGGCGGACCGGGACACATCAGTTCGGTCTTCCGATGGACAACCGGGGGGCCGGCCGTGCGTTGCTGGGCACTGGCGAAAAAGGGTATTTAATGCGCTTGCTCCGACGACTGGGACCGCTGGCCGGTTCACTGCTCCTCCTTCTGGGTTCTGCCTTTTCCACGGCTTCATTCGCACAGTCGACGCTGAACTCAGCGACCGGCCTGGCGTTGCTGCACAGCCTCTCATCGTCGCAGCAGCAGGCAATCATGAGCCGGGTCGGGGGCGGTGTCGGGTATGGCGGCTCGCTGTACCCGTCCTCCGGGGTCATGACGCAGGCCGAACTGCAACAGCTCGAGCAGCAGCAGGCGGTTCAAGCGCGGCGACAGGCGCTGACGAAAAAGCCGCTGATCCCTGAATTGAAGGGGGGCGACTGGGTCATCGTGCAGATTGGCGTACATCTGCCGCCGGCCTCGGGCACGAGCCTGCCGCAGCTGCAGTCGACCTCCCTGCAGGGAGGCGCTGCCGCCAGCCAGGGCTTGTCCATGGGTGCGCTGCAGAGCGGGACGATGGGTGGTATTCCCGTCGGGGCGATCCCGATCGCGAACATCCCGCCGAACACCAATGGACTGTCGAAAGCGCAGCTCGAGGAAATCCCCACTGCGTTGGATGCCCTGAGTCCGACGGAGCGACGGCGCCTGAACGCCATGATGCGCTCGATCCGTGCTCAGGATCCGTACCAGCTGACGCGCCGCGGCATGTTGGATCTGCCCGGCTTTGCGCCCATCGATCTTCTGGGACTGACGCCGAGCGATGCGACCCTGCGCCTGTCGGTCATCCCCGCTCTGCAGAACCTCCAGGTCCGCGTGACCCTATTGCCGCTGAAGCGCACCGGCGAAGAATCGCTCAAACCCTTCGGTTACGACATCTTCCAGCAAGAGGCGTCGACCTTCTCGACGCTCAACCCGCTCACGAATGTGCCGGTCCCGTCGAATTACCAGGTCGGCCCGGGCGATACGCTGGATATTCAGCTCTACGGCAACCAGAACGAGAGCTATCAGTTGACCGTAGCGCGGAACGGTCAGGTCAACTTCCCGCAGTTGGGGCCGATCACAGTCGGCGGTGAATTGTTCAGCACGGTGCAGTCGGCGATCGCATCGCGCGTGGCGCACCAGATGATTGGGGTCCACGCGAGCGTCACCATGTCGCAGACCCGGTCGATCCAGGTCTTCGTCATGGGGGATGCGTTCCGTCCCGGCGTGTACACGGTCAGTGGGCTCGCCAACATCACCTCGGCCTTGTATGCCGCCGGCGGCATCAGCAAGACGGGCTCGCTGCGCGGGGTGCAGTTGATCCGCAACGGCCAGGTCATCGACACGCTCGATCTCTACAACCTGCTGATCCACGGCAGCACTCGCCATGACGCGGCGCTGCTGCAGGGCGATGTCGTGTTCGTCCCGCCGGTGGGTCGTACCGTCGCCATCGACGGCGAGGTTCAGCGCCCCGCCGTCTACGAAACCAAGAACGAAACGGCGCCCGCACAGGTCATCGCGCTCGCCGGGGGCTTGAGGCCCAATGCCGACGTCGCGAATGCAACCATTACTCGCATCCTCGCGAACGGCGAGCGCGTCGTCCTGCCTCTGAAGCTCGGTCCGGGTGGACAGGCCGAAGGGGTGCGCAACGGCGATTACATTCACGTTCCGCGCCTGAAGCCCGCCTTGGATCAGGCAATTGACCTGCAAGGCAATGTCTACAACCCGGGCGTCTATGCGTATAGGCCCGGCATGAGACTGACCGACGTCCTGCGCTCAGTGTCGGAACTGAAACCAAATTCAGATCTGCACTACATTCTCATTCGCCGCAAGCTGCCGCCGGACCTTCATGTCGAGGCGGTGTCGGCCAATTTGGCCGAAGCGTTGGCGCATCCGAATTCAGCTGCCAATATTCAGCTGATGCCGCGGGATGAGATCACGGTGTTCAATCTCACCTCGAATCGCGACCGCATCATCGAGCCCATTCTGCAGGCCATTCAGGCGGAGTCCAGTGCGGAACACCCCGAACAATCCGTTGCCGTCAACGGACAGGTGAACGTGCCCGGGCAGTACCCGCTCGAACCCGGGATGCGTATCGCCGATCTGATACGCGCCGGCGGTGGGCTCGCCAACGACGCGTACACGGGGGATGCCGAGTTGGCACGCTACGTCATTGGTACGCACGGCGTTCGGCACACGCAGATTTTCCGGATCAATCTTGCACAGGCGTTGGCCGGAAACGCTCGCGATAATCTCCTCCTTCAGCCGTTCGATGTGCTGACCATCGTCAAGGTTTCGCAGTGGGGACACCAGGCGACCGTCACGCTGCGCGGGCAAGTGCGCTTTCCGGGGACTTACACCATCCGCCCCGGAGAGACGCTGAAGTCCGTCATCGCGCGGGCCGGTGGCTTGACGCCATGGGCCTTCCCCCAGGGCGCAGTGTTCACGCGAACCGAATTGCAGCGACGCGAACAGCATGAAATGACCTTGCTCGCGCAACGGATGCGCATCGAACTCGGGGTGCTGGCGCTTCGCGCGAGTGTGACTGCAACCGGAGGCGCGGCCGGCGCGGCGGCGAATACCATGGTTGTAGCGCAATCACTCCTTCAGCAGCTGAAGACGGAGCATGCGGTGGGACGTTTGGTGATCAATTTGCGCAAGATCATCAAGGGTCCGGATAACTCAGAATACGACGTGATCCTTCGTAACGGCGACATGCTCTACGTGCCGAAATTTGAGCAAGAAGTCACCGTCATCGGCGAGGTGCAAGACCCGACGTCACATCTCTACAACCCGAATCTGTCGCGTAGTGCGTACGTCAGGCTCAGTGGTGGTCTGACATCTGAGGCGGATCGTAAGCACATCTACGTCGTGCGTGCAGACGGAAGTGTGGTAACCGGCGGTCATAGTAGCTTCTGGTTCAGTCACAGTGGAACTCAGATCAAGCCTGGCGACACAATCGTCGTGCCGATCAATGCGGAGAAGATGTTGCCGTTGCCCTTCTGGCAGGCCGTCACGGGAATTCTCTATAACGTGGCAATCGCGGCTGCCGCCGTACACGCTCTGTAGTGGACAAGATGCCAGATTACTGGAGACCGCATACACGAGATTATGCGTGACCTCATTTATCGCTCGTCGAGAGCAATGGGTTCGTCGGCTTAGGAGCGCAGCGCGATCTAAGCTCGGGGGAAACATTGTATCTCTGTATTTGGTGCAGGGACTCAATTACCTCCTGCCACTTGTGATTCTCCCATACCTGCTCCGCGTTTTAGGGCCTCGCAATTACGGCACGATCGTATTTGCTCAATCGCTCATGCGGTACGGGGTCATCGTTGCGGATTTTGGCTTCACGTTAAGTGCGACGCGCGCCATATCTTTAGTCCGCCACCAGCCAGATGATGTAGCCAAAATTTTTTGGTCGACGATCGTCGCGCGGGTCGCGCTGTTACTGCTTAGCGCGGCAATAATCTGGCCCATCGCCGAATTCATTCCGATCCTCCGGGCAAACTTGGAACTTACCGCTTCCTGTGGGTTGCTCGTTGTGGGTGCAGTATTGTTCCCTCAATGGTATTTTCAAGGATTGGAGCGCATGCGAGTTATTGCGCTGATATATCTACTCGTGCGCGTCATTTCATTGATTGCCATTTTTGCATTTGTGCGGTCGCCGGCGGATGATCTTGCGGCGGCGATCATCTTGTCTGGACAACAAGTCATTGCGGCAATTATATCCCTCGGTGCAATTCAATGGATCGCGCCCCTGAAATTCTTTCGCCCTCGCATGCAGGATGTAGTTGAAGCGTTGCGTTCCAGTTGGCACCTATTTCTTGCTAACGCAGCAGGAAGCTTGTATTTGAATAGCAACGCGTTTTTACTTGGGATCTTCGCGGGCCCTAATGCCGTTGCAATTTATTCATTAGCAAATCGCATTGCATTGGCGATATTTAACTTGATGGCCCCAATAGTCCAAGCTGTATATCCTCGCGCTAGCCTACTGTTTTCGCAATCGACGGCGCTCGCATTCGTTTTTGTAAAAAGAATATTTAAGTTCGTCGGCCCAGCAGCGATAGCTCTTTCTGCTCTGTCTTGGGTGTTTGCGCCTTGGATGGTGAACGTGCTTGGCGGGCATCAATACATCGGCGCTACGCCTATTCTAAGAATTATGAGCGTATTGCCTGCTGCGCTAACCTTGGCCTCGTTCTTGGCGCAAATCGTGATGATCAACGTTGGACTTGCGCGGGCCCTAAGTAAAATCTATCTGGTAATTGGTTTGCTTAACCTTATTCTAATGCCACCTTTGGTTTCATGGTATGGCGCATCGGGAGCCGCTCTCTCTCTCGTCATCGTAGAAATCATCGGCCCATTATTAATGTTGAACACTATCCGACGATCTGGAATCATGAAAAATCCCCCTGTTTCTGCTGTGTAATGCAAGCGGAACATGTTGGGGATTGGCGAATCTGATTTGCGCAAAGTATGAAATGGCCGAAACTATATGACCCGACGTGCCATATACCTCCGATGCGCAAGTGATAGAATTTGCGCGCCGCACTTGCGTTCCGAGTTCCTCTGACATTGATATTCGAGAGTCGAATCAGCACTACTGGAAATAGAAGGCACGGCGAATATTGACGATGTTAAGCAAAGCGACGAGCCGTTGTGGGAAATACATAGGAGGGCACTCGGTCACCTGATAGATCGCAACGTACGGGTGCGCGTTATAGGTACTTCCGCAAAAACAACAGTATGCAAGCGTCGCATCAACTCACTCATCGCAGAAGCTTCGTGTAGCTAAGGCTGTGAAAGTACAACGAGTTTGTGCTAGTGCCGGAGAAGCGAGAGTTTGTAACAATCAATCTTACGAAAACATTCGATAAAATGATGTTCAATTCGCTAATCACCGGAAACACTTTCAGCGAAAACACAATTTGCTTAATGAGCGCTGTGTACGAGTTGAGTTGTGTCCTAAGACTCAGTACGGTGAGAGTTCCGATTCGGTCGGATGCAATGGCGGATCATTTGGTACTGCTACAGCATGTGTCAGGTCGCGTTCGCCGCGGTGGTGGGAAAAGACTGATCATGACTGAAATTTATGGGAAGAGGCGTTAAGCGAATGTCCGGTGGCCTTTTCCAGTCTTATCACTCTGGAAAATGATCGTGTACGCACGGCTTTTGGAGTTCTCGAGAGCAAAGCAAATCAGGCAAGCTACCGACTCATGCTAAGACGCTGCATCCATAAGTTCGATGACCGCGCGATCTTGCATTCTCGGGCATTTTTCTGACGTCCCGGGCGTGGTAAGAGTCTGCACGTTGAACAAATCAGAAATTCTCGCGCCAGTGAGTAGTGGAAATTAACTAAATCAGTTCAGCAAAATGTTTTGCGAAAGTCACTGTGGTTCGCAAGAAATGTGGTCCGAGTTAGGCAATACGGCGAATAGAGGGAAAACTGAGATTCTCAGATGCTGCGAATTCTTTGGTTTCTGGGACTATGAAGGTAACATCTGTTTGTGACTAATAACTTGGAAATAAAAATTGGAACTGAGCGCGACGTTGACATCGTAGGCTCGGTCGTTCTGTATAAGACAGACAGCAAAGAAATCGCCCGGGCTATCTCTCAGTTTCGGGCGATCCCATGTTCTACCCACTTATGTATCATTGACAATTCACCGACGCCCGCATGGGAGGCGAAGTCGAACGACGCGGACGTAAGTTACTTGTACACAGGGGCGAATATCGGATATGGCCGTGCACACAATATTGCCATAAGAGCTGCTGGCGAAATTGGGGCAAAACACTGCCTCGTAATGAATACTGATGTCTGGTACGAACCAGATTCTGTGTTAAGGCTGAAAAATTGCTTAAATAAACGACCAAATGCGGGTCTTGCCGCTCCCCGAATCTGTTATCCCGATGGAACGCTGCAGTATGTCTGCAGACTGCTGCCCACCCCTATGAATCTCTTTCTTCGGAGATTTTTACCTCGAAGTTCAGTTGTAAAGCGGTCAGACTGGCGTTACGAGATTCGCTGGTGGGATCATGCTTCAGTTGCAAATATTCCGTACTTCCAAGGCTCATTTCTGATGCTGAAGACTGAGCTAGTAAATGAAATAGGTGGCTTCGATGAGCGCTTCTTTCTATACGGCGAAGACGTCGATCTGTGCCGCCGGCTACATGCATTGAGTGAAACCCTCTATGTCCCGGACGCGTACGTTAAACATGCGTACCGACGATACAGCGCTCGCTCATTACTTGGTACTTGGTATGGAATTCAAAACAATATGAGATATTTTAATAAGTGGGGATGGTTTATCGATGAAGATCGGTCGCGGATTAATCGCGATACAGAGGACCGATTACGCCGTAGCGCCGATAAGTTGTGACAGACTTTTAGCTGCAGAAAACTTAGCCTTCGTCAGGTGCCTCATACCAAGCATTGCGCACAAACGCGATAAAGATGCCGGTAAATAATCCGCCAAGAAATCCGAAGATTGTCCAGCGAAGTGGTTTCGGCGATGAAGGCTGTTCTGGCGCAACTGCCGGGTCCAGTACGCGAAATGCATACTCGACGTTTCCTCGGGCTAGCATAGCCTTGTTTATTTCCATAGACATTAATGAATAAATGGCTTGGCGCTCTTCAACTACGTTAGTTTTTGAGGCTTCGGCTTCTAAGTAGTTGATATTCTGTTGAGCTTTGGAAATCGCTCTCGATCGAAGATAACTATTTGTAAGATCCACAAGGCCGTTGGCCCATTCTTCTGCTTGTATAGGATTCATCCAGGTAATTTCAAGCGTCACCAAGCCGGTCTTTTCAGATACGACTACCTTGCGTATTTGTTTATCAAATTTACGATAAGCGTCCCAATTTGTCGGTACATAGGCGGGATTTTGGGAGCGCCAGCGGTCAAGTTGCTTGTTCCATTTGTTAGGGAAGAGAATAGGCAACAAGTTGTTCTGCTTAATGAATTTTCTCGTTAGCGCGCGCGATTTTAAAATAGCTATTTCTTTGGATCGTCTGGACGTTGCGTGGCCAGTAATCCCCGCCAATTCTGCCATGCCCCCAAATGCGCCTCCCAGTGACCCCAATGCTCCGAGGCCTCCGAATCCGCTATTTGAGTTGACAGGAAAAAGTAGTGTTGTGGCGACATATTGTTTTGGCAAAAAAAGTGCGACAGCCAGTGAGCCAATTGTGAAAATCGCCGTGATAGTGACAATCAGCAACCGGTCACGCCAAAGCGACAACACCTGGCTTCGTAAATTGGGAGATGGCAAAGCAGAGACTCCGTAAACACGTTCACTTAGGTTTACGGCATTCTGTTGAGATGATGAGTCAGTTGGCATGAGGAGGGGGAGTCTTTTGAGTAATTGGTGCTTTATTCGAATCACGCCGTATGGCGGGTACATATAAAAAAACAAGGGCGCAAAGCATATCTTGCACGATTAGTTTGACTGAGATGTTTAAGCCATCGCGCCAAAAATGAAGCGCATTTAGTGAGAATACCAGAACCGCAATCTTCTTCCAGCAGCCATCTGGTACTCCGCGAAGCAGCATTCCGCTGAACGCAACAAGCAGTGCGGTGCCTACAAATGGATTACCAAGCACATAGATTAACGTTGCAAACCCGCTCATTCCGCCAACGGGTGATATGCTGTCGAATCCAGAATGTAGCCCGACGCGGTAAGGGTTTATTGAATGCATTTGTGACTTAGAGATCCCAAACCGTAGAAAGCGCGGCACGGAGTTTACGACGCTATAAGCAATGGCGTGCGTTACTTGAGTAAGGACATGGATTGAACCATGTAAGTAGGTTTGATACGCGATATTGAACGATAGTGAATTGAGCGTAGATTCCATCGCTATTCCGTAAAGAGGTCCTAATGCACCTGCAGTGGTTCCACCGCTGCGCATGATGCCGATCACAGTCCCTGCGAGAATAGTTAATACAGTGGTTATAGCTAAGCGTCGGAACGGTATCTTCCCACTTAAATATAACAGTAGTACGATAAACGCGAGCTCTTTGACTAATACAAGTCGCGTGCCGCCTGCGACACGAAGCACAGCGGTTATTGCATAGGCAGTCAAAAATAGAAATCGAAGAGTTCCGCGGTGTTGTCCGACTAGTAACAGAACCACACAAAGAAACACAATTTCATACAGCCCCGCGAGAAAACCCCAATACGAAACCGCCTTAGTATTGACGCCTTCCCAGTACGCATATTTGCCCTGCAAAATTGAGCCGTAATGAAGCAACAATTTCATCTGAAGCATTATTGCGAGCGTTATTGAAGCGCCAAATACCAATGTGAAAAGTGGGCTGGAGGAAAGGCTTTGAATTACCGGCGAATGAATGCTATCGCGAATTATTTGAGATATATCAAATATCAGATCAATGCCAATCATCCCGACGAAGTAGGCAAGGATGACTAAGGTTTCTGTCAGTGCGTATCGCGGGAAGATGTATCGACCTATTACTGGTACATTACCTACTAAAGATGTCAGTGTCGGTCCGCAGAAGTAGATCAATACGGGCCATAATATAAGGATAATGTATCGACGCCGGACTATTAGCCAAAAGCATATGAGTAGAACTAAGCCGAAAAGGACAATCGTACTTTCGAAAGTTGGACGGCTGAGCGCGCGCTCAAGCAGCCAATCAGGTAGAACGTTCATGCGGGCTTTTCGCAGAAGCGCATAGCTGCAAGTCGCATTTCGAGAACTCGGAGTACTTCGCTGGGAGTAATTGAACGGATGCACACATAAGGCTGTGACGTTTCAGCGCACGGCGCTCTGTTGTAACAGGGATAGTGCACGCAATTTCCCGATGATGAGAGCATCGTCCCATGTGGAGGCGTCCACATGTCAGGGGGATTACCGCTGTTTATTGTAAGTGTTCCTTTGCCGAGTAGTGCGGCCATATGCACTGCGACACTATCGACACCTATTAGAAAATCGACCTCTTTCAGCGAATTAAAGAACTCGGGTAGCGGTCGAGCACTTATAGTAACGTGATCAGACAACTCGCCAAGTGATGAAATGACGTTGGGCTTTTCACTAGGAGATGCGAATACTGTTAACTTGAATCCACGGATGAGTAGTTGCCGCACGAGTTCGCGCCAATGACTATCAGGCCAAAGTTTGCTCAATTGAGAGGCATACATGTGGATTCCTATATGAACTCGATCTCTAAAATGTCGGGTAGGTGTTCTACAGGGATCTGGCGATGACTCAGTAGATTCAACTGATGAAGAGATCGAATCTAGGAACATAGAATGCGAGTCATAAACATTTCGTAGGGTATTGGGAATCGACAATGTGCCTTCGCTGATGCGCGCCGGAATTCGTATCAAGTTAACAAATGGATGCCCAGGTCCCCAATTTATTTGTAAGTGTTGTCTGCTTTTTACAAGCTTGGCAAAAACTCTTTCGCGAAAATCTCCGATTAGGTCGATCGTAACTGAAGGTTGTCGTTTTCGGATAATTCTCACGCACTGTAAAAATCTAAAGAATTGCTTTAAATCGAATGCTTTGGTGGTTCCTACAGGAAAGGAGCACGTGACAGTAGTGCAATTTGGAATTCCCGAAAACAAAAAAGCGGCGTCAGGTCGCGTCCAGGCAACATATTCATCCGCGAAATTTCGCTGAGCGAGATTTTTTAAAAAGGAGCTTGCCAGCACTATGTCACCGAGATTTCGGCCGGCAATGATGCACACAGTTCTTTTGGATCGAAAGTCGGACATAAAAAAATCTGTAACTAGGATTCAGAGCCGAAAACATCTGACAGTTAGCGAGTCAATGTATTTTCCTGATCTGATGGAAATCGTTGATTTTGAATCGAATTAATATTTTGCCTGGCACGCTTCGACCTGCGAAATGCTGATAAAACTTCGTGTATATGAGCTCGATCTTTATTACTCAACGCGCGAATAATTTTCCGTAGGAAAAAAATCGTAATCGATAGCCGCGGAACTGGTGAGTGCTTTCTTAGGAAGCGAAATCCAGATTCAATTGTATGACGTTGGAGCACCGAAATATCGCGATCGGTGCTGCCGTGTTCCTTGTGGAGAATTGATGCGCTACGTGAAACGCGAAGTTTCCAACCGGCAGTGCGGAGGCGATATGAATAGTCCGTGTCTTCCCAATACAAAAAAAACTCTTCGTCGAAAAGTCCGATTTCCTCAACAGCTGCTCTTCTGAGTAGAACGCTAGCTGCGGTGAGATAATCAAACCATTCGTCACTCTGCGGGGAATGCGCGTGAATTGTACGCCCCGTAAATATATTGACACGTCCTCCGCCCCAGGCTTGAATTTCATTGGGGTTTTGTAAATAGGACATTACGCTGCCGATTGCTCCTGCAGTTTTATCTAATTCTGCAGTGAAGACGAGCTCTGCTAATGCGCTCGACGCCGGAACGGTGTCGTTGTTAAGAAGCCATATGTAGTCAGCAGAAATATTTAGTGCCGTGCGTATGCCGACATTACATCCCCCAGAAAACCCCAAATTAGCGCCTGTTTGAAGGAGTCGAACCCAGGGATGGCTATCCTGAAGATGTTTAACGGAGCCGTCGGTCGATCCGTTGTCAACAACAATGACGGTAAGAGGTTCGTATTCGCATTGTTTTAGAGCGTCTAAACAAACCTGTGTATCGCGCCATCCATTCCAATTCAATACTACGCATGCCACATGAGGTGACCGCTCAGCGGAATTGGCGCCCGAAGGTTTAGAGGACGTCGACATGATTGCTCGGTGATTGATTTGATGAGTTCAAATTAATTTCGGAATTTAAGCAAGATTAACCCTCGGTCGGAGAGTTGTACTTCAGGTTCAAATCGTCGAGTTTTGGTAGAGATGCTTTGCGGCCAGAACGCTCACCGATCTCTAAAACGCGTCAAGACTCAGGAGCGCATCAGCAATACTGTGATCCACGCAGTATACATTGTTTACTTGTTCTATATTTTTCAATGAGAGCCGTCCGATAGTGACTCCGGTCTGCAAATTTATAGCCAAGAGTGAGGCTTCACCTGGCACTCGGCGCGAAAATGGCTGATATCGCTTTCTAATTGGCGAGATGCCGATGTACGCAGTGTCATTGTGTATAGCTAAGCCCCGACCCCAGCCGGCGGTGGGAAAAGCTCGGAGCTTCTGCCAATCAGACGAATACTGCACCATCTCAAGTGCGCCGCTATTAAGAACTATGTAGTTGTCACGGTATATGCGGACGCTGTGCGGTGCATTGAGTGCTAGATCTAACGGTGTGCCCGTCTCCAGATTTATAAGCCCTCCATCGCCGTGTGACTTTACGACGCCACCTATTACTTTTCTTAAAAGTTGTCGCCCATTGACGTGATGAACGAGCGCGTGGAGAGTTCCGTTGATATCACGAAACGTTTGATTTAAATGAAAATGGTCAAATATATGTGATGTCGCGTCTGGGATATAAGAGTGACTTCTCGTACGAAATTGAGCGAGTTGGATAATGTTTCGCGACCTGGAATCGATAGTTGAGTAAATTACCGCCTCATCGCGACCGGTGTTTGCAATTAGAAGCTGATCACCAGAGAGAATAATTTCGTGTACATCTATAAAGGTGATGTTATTAGCGTGTGCCTTTGTTGTTTTGTTGGCTATATTAATCGAAAAAACATCATTCCCGGCGGAAAAAAATATTTCGCTGACTTGGTCGAGTACCGGCGGAAGTGCGAGAGAGCTTATGCCCAGCGTGCCAATATTCTGAAAGTATGGTATCGCTCTTACTTCGTGTTTATAGACGAGTTGAACGGGGCAAACGTCGTTTCTGGTCAATCCGCGATCATATGGGTTGCTCATGAGTGAGCCGGTGATGATAAGTGCCGCGCCATTTTCCAACGGCAGCGTAGATGGGTAATGGGTGACGGACTCGAGGTTTCCCCAAGTGGGTCGCTGAACGCTATTTATTTCCATTTCTCCGAAAATTTGTTGACAGACTGGCATCTTTATAGATCTCGCCGAGTGATTAACGAAGAAGTCTGTGTCAATAATGTAGCGTTTTCAAGGGTGATTATGTATTCGAGAGCTTGCCGTGAGTCCTACATCGAATTCTTCTGGATCCGAATCGAAACGACGGAGCCGTAATATGAGACGTCGATCCTTACGCAGTAGTGCGGCCACGCAAATTCGAGAAAATATGTGTGTTGTTTTTGCAACAACTGAAATCAATTGTAACGAATCGCTGAGCGAAGATCGTCGGACAACTTTAGGTGGATCTTTGTAAGGTGTTGCGAGGTGTCACTTAACCGCTTCTCATGCGACGCAGTTTGACATGCTCCGGAACGCCTTCGATTGCAGCTGTTACCAGAACGCGATAGACAGGGTTGTGCATGACATGAGTGACTTGAGTCGCGTTGTGGGTGCGGCTTGAGGGGTGTCAGTCACGGTTAGTTGATTGTGGGCTGATGTGCAGTAATGTGGGTGTCGAGAAAGTATTCCCGTACAGTGAGAAGTTGTAGTCGGAGTTGAGTCAGGGTTCGGTATTAAGCGGGCGGAGCAACATGTGCCTACACGCTTGAAGCTCCTGAGTCGGGGCGCTTTCAAAGCCAAGGACTTAGTCGATATTTGGCGTGGACTTCAGATCGAGGAAAAACCGAGGGGTCAATGTGGTGACTGATGGGTCGCCATTAGTCGCTACGTCTGAAGTCGCGCCCAAGTGCGTTGATCTGTTGACGGACTGCATGAGCGTCTATTAACCGCGTCAGCACAGCCATCGCACTCCGTCGTTAACGATCCAAGTATGATCAGAAGATCCGAGACATTTCTCCTTATCACGTGTGTTTCGGCATTCATCTATGGCCGCTTTTGTGCTCACTATCTGCAGGTTTGAGGTGTTTAATTTGCCTTGCTCGATGCCGGAGTTGATTGGTGCATCCGTGCATGATTGTTCCAATGTCACCGCCAGTTCACCAATTCCGTCTCACGCTAGTGATCACCGCACTCTCACTCGAGGTATGGCGAAATACAACCCATTCCGGTTTTTTTAGTCATTTCTGTGTCGAGTAACTGTCGGTGGGCTGAACTCATAAATGGGTAGAGGTGTCGACGCGAGGAGTATGGTGGCAAATGGTGAAATCTGGTGGCGCGTTGTGGGCTGAGTGAACTTTCGTGCTATGCGGCTTCCTTCCAGCGATTGAGTCAGATTAGATCTGATACGCGATGCTCGGCGCGCATGCCGGGTGCTGATGGGCAGCGGTAGTGTGAACCTGCAAGTGATGTCAGCAGATTTTCAATGCTTACGCGCGGTAGTTGCGATGTCGGGCAAGTGCAAGTGTATCGGCGTGTTGAAAAGGCTCAGTTGGAGTGATTGTTGCGAAAAATTGCATCAGTTGCTCCACGCACAATGGCTGAGAACTTCTTTATCTTGCTTGACTCCCAAAGTATTATGAATAGTGACTCCAAAATAAAGCTTCTAATGTCGCGAAGTATCCATAGCGGGTCGAGTTTCCAATTTTTCTGCCAAATGTAAATTCGATTTCTAGTGATGTAATAGCGACGTAGTGTTGAGTGATTCGTTGTGCGTGGGCGTAGCCAAAATATCGAATGTACAGTCGTATTTCCTAGCGAGTGTGACAGGATTGCATTTGAGGCTTCGACAATATGATGTCCGCTTCGTCGCAAACGGAAGCAAAAATCGTGATCGACGTAATCGATGAAGAGCTTATTGTCGAATCCCCCGATTTCGCTGGCAGCACATACGCACACGAGATTTCCAGAAGTCATTGCAGTGGATAAAAGGCGCCAACTGGTGCTTTTGGCGAACGAGTGACGACTATCGTATCGAGTTGAGGTCGCTAGATTTATGTGTGTGGGCGTGATTAGCCCAATTCTTTTTGGAGCGGGAAATGATTGTTGTATAGAGAGCATCTCGTCGATCATGGACTCTGCAGGGATGCTGTCTTGATCCATGGTGACGAGCCATGGGTATTTTTCTCGTTTAGCAAACTGCAGCCCAAGATTCAATGCGGCAGCGATTCCAATGTTTTTGTTGTTTCGGATGAGAGTGATGTTTAGTTTTTCAATGATTGGTTGAATATTTTGAAATGAATCCGGAGACGAGCCGTTATCAACAATTAGTATTTTGTCAACTTGCGGAGCGAGACACGCTATTGCTTTCGCACTTTCGGCAGAAGGGAAATAAGTGACCAGGACTGCGCAGACTTCGGACTTTCCGATCTTGGGTTCATTCATGTAGCGACAAATGAATTCGGTGTTACTACGAGCTGTGAATAGTTCGTCGCGTTGCACTCTCTCATGCTTCCGTGCGGTTTTTTTAATCGCGTTTGCAGTACATCGTTTCTTGATTTCGCTGCGTTAGTGAGTTTCCTTCAATACCTCTGGCAGCACATTTTGGCCTTTGTTGTTTCGTTATCAGTATGCGCCATGTCTCCAGAGAACCACTTTAATTGTCTTAAATAGAATTCTTAGGTCCATTAGCGGAGTCTGTTTTCGCACGTAATAGGTGTCCAATACCACCCGCCGTCGGTAGTCGGTGTCATTGCGGCCGGTAACTTGCCAGAGTCCCGTAATGCCTGGTTTCGCGGCCATGTAGGTGGGTAAGTAACGTCCATAGCGGAGCATCTCGTCCTTGACGATGGGACGTGGGCCGACGAGGCTCATTTCGCCACGGATCACATTCCAGATCTGCGGCAGTTCATCGAGACTGGTTTTGCGCAGGAATCGCCCCAGGCGCGTGACGCGCGGATCAGAGCGCAGCTTATGGTCGCGCAGCCATTCGGCCCGGGCCTCGGGATCGCGTTCGAGCAGGTCGTGCAGGATCTGCTCGGCGTTCGGGACCATGGTGCGGAACTTCAGGCACTCGAATGTGCGTCCGCCCTGACCGATGCGGCGGTGGCGGAACAGAATGGGGCCGTCTTCGATGCCCATGCGCACGGCAATGACGAGCAGCAGGGGCGAGAACGCGAGCCCGATCGCCAGCGCGCCGACGATGTCGAGCACCCGTTTGAGGGGACGATACGCGCGTGAGCGCGGCGCAAAGCGCGTCGTGGTACGGGCGGGGGCCTGCCAGACGTGCGGCTGCGTCCGAGGCAGTAGTGCCTCGTTGAATGACACCGCATCGGCGGTGAGTTCCGGACCGGATCCATCGAAAGTCATACGCTGCTCTTTCAGGATCAAATGGGGCCGAGGATTCCCTTTACGTACCAAGGGCTCCACGGCTACGTGCGTGGTGATGACTTCGTCCGCCTGCGTCGACAAGATAAACTCCCTTCTCGTTACAGGACCGTCGCAATCAGGCGACAAAAGTCCCGGCCAGTGTGACCCTTCATGCGTCCCCCAGTCCGGGACGTGTTGCACATTTTCAATGCAACGGCTTGCGGCGGCGAACGTTGACCCCCGTGGTTCAGACGCAACGCATTGACATTCGATATCGAGATTCCGCGACAGACCCTGTGCTCAGCGGAATCGCGAGAGGATTTCAGGCAGGAATCTAGCCTGTCCGCAGAGGTAACCCACTGCGGGGGACCGAAGCTTCTGGCATTAGCGACACCTTGCTTCAAATCGTGTTCATCCTGCCAACAGGCCGCCTCCGCGAGCCCGGGGGACACGGTTCCCCCCAAATCGTGCCTTTTCTCGGTGCCCGCGCAGTATAGCGGGGCGTATCTCTCTTTTAAACCCGCGAAGTTGCGGAATCTCGCGTGCCGGTTCCCTTTTGTACGCGCGGCGGCGGGGGCAAGAGAGACGGTGCGTGCGTCGCTTCGAGCGCCGTTCGGCCGCGACACAGGTAGCAGGGCGGGTGCGGCGCGCTTGTGAGCGATTCCCCCTTCCTTTACCCTCTCGCCCGCCATGAAAGTCACCATCTTTGGTTCGGGATATGTCGGTCTCGTGACCGGCGCATGCCTGGCGGAAGCCGGGAACCACGTGGTCTGCGTCGACGTCGATGCGGGCAAGATCGAGCGGCTGAAGCGCGGCGACGTGCCCATCCATGAGCCCGGCCTCGATGCGCTGCTGCATCGCAATGCCGAGGCCGGCCGCATCGAGTTCACCACCGATGCCGAACGCGGGGTGGCCCACGGGCTGTTCCAGTTCATCGCGGTCGGAACCCCGCCCGATGAGGACGGATCGGCGGACCTGCGCCATGTGCTCGCCGCGGCGCGCACGATCGCCACTCACATGACCCGCCGCACCGTGGTGGTGACGAAGTCGACCGTGCCGGTGGGCACCGCCGACAAGGTGCGCCGCGAGATCGACACCACGCTCGGTGCGCGCGGCGCGCAAGTGCCCTTCAACGTCGTCTCCAACCCCGAGTTCCTGAAGGAGGGCGCGGCGATTGCGGACTTCATGAAGCCTGATCGCGTGGTGGTCGGGACCGACGATGCGGCGACCGCCGATCTGATGCGCGAGCTGTATGAGCCGTTCACCCGCAACCACGACCGGCTCATCGTCATGGACATCCGCTCCTCGGAGCTGACCAAGTACGCGGCGAACTCGATGCTCGCCACCAAGATCAGCTTCATGAACGAGCTGGCCAACATCGCCGAGCGCCTGGGCGCGGACATCGAGAAGGTGCGTCTCGGGATCGGTTCCGATCCGCGCATCGGCTACGGGTTCATCTATC
>JAKBBE010000251.1 GCA_021826035.1 Pseudomonadota bacterium
CCGCGCGTGAGCGCCGCCTGCACGATGTCGCGCGCCGCCTCCGGGTCGTCATTGACGCGCCGCAGCGTGAAGCGGAACAGGCGGGGGAAATAATCCGCGAAGAACTCGTTGAATGCCGCGGTGTCCCGCGACATCAATCGACTGACGAGTTTTCGATCCTCTTCGTGCATCAGCCTGGGCCCGCGACGGGTTGCGATGATGCTATTAGAGGGGGGCGCGGCGGTAAATCAATCGCCGGCCGCGCGCTTCAGCCGAGCCAGTGGTCGAAGAGTTTGCGTCCCCAGTACATCCCGAAGCCGCTGCCGACGCAGCTGAGGACAATGGCCGTTCCCATGCCCACGTAGGCACCTATGGCCCAGCCCACGGAGCCGAGCACGGTCGTGCCGATGAAGGAAAACATTCCGCGCATGGTCGCTCTTTAATACGCCAGGGCCGCGGGACGCTCCAGGAACTGTGCCACGGAATGCCGGCCTGCGCTGCTCGGCCTCACAGCGCGGCGCGCAACTGGCCGATGGCCTCGGCAAACTCCTGCTCCTCGTAGGACGCGAACGCCAGACGCAAGTTCGGCCGCACCGCCTCGTCATAGGCATAGTGTCGGCCGGTGAGCACCTGCCAGCCCCGCCCCTGCAGGCGCTGCGCCCAGGCCTCCACGTCGATGCCCACGGCGGCCTCAGCCCAGAGTGTCATGCCGCCCGAGGGAGGGGTGAAGGAGATCGATCCTCTCAGCTCACGCTTCAGCACACTCACGCCGTGGTCGCGCCGCGCCCGATAGGTGCGCCGGGCGCGCTGCACGTGCCGCTGCAGCTCTCCGCGCTCCAGCAAATCCGCAACCGCGCACTCCACGGCGTGATCGCCCTGGCGGTCGATGCCGGTGCGCAGCGCGGTCAGGATCGGCGGCAGTGGCGGCGGCGCCAGCAGGTAGCCCAGGCGCACCCCCGGAGCGAGCACCTTCGCCAGCGTCCCGACGTACAGCACCACTCCGGCGCGATCGGCGCTCGCCATGGGCAGGACCGGCCGTCCCTCGTAGTGAAACTCGTGATCGTAATCATCCTCGATGATCGCGAACCGCTTGCGGCGGGCGAGCTCGAGCAGTGCCATGCGCCGCGGCGCACTGAGGGTCACGGTGGTCGGGTACTGATGATGCGGGGTGACGTAGACGGCGCGCAGCGCCGTGCGTTCGGCGAGGGCCTCGAGAGCGGCGACGTCCAGGCCCCCAGCATCGAGCGGCACCGCCGCGAGCGCCGCCCCGTGCTGGCGGAACACCCGCCACGCGGGCCGGTAGCCGAGCGCCTCGACCGCCACGGTATCGCCGGGCTGCAGCAGCGCGCGGGCCGCCAGCTCCAGCGCCATCTGGCTGCCGGAGGTCACCACGAGGTGCTCGGCATCGGCCGCAATGGCGCGCCGCGAGCGCAGCAGCTCGGCCAGCGCGGCGCGCAACCGCGGATGGCCTTGCGGATGACCGTAGGCGAGCAGGTCCGGTGCGCCGTGGCGCAGCACCCGCCGATACGCGCGCGTAAGCTCGCCCACCGGCGCGAGTCTCACGTCCGGCGCGCCCTCGCTCAAGGGTCGCAGCCCCCCCTGCGGCGTCCCGGCGCTTCGCCCGTCCGCTCCGCGCACCTCGAACCCGGCCGACCCCGCGCTGCCGACCGGGCTCGGGCCGTTGCGCCGCGGTCGCTGCGGCGGGCGCGGCACCGAATGCGCAACGAACGTCCCGCGGGCCTGTTGCGGCTCAGTCCAGCCCTCTCCGGCCAGCTGCTCGTAGGCGGCAATCACGGTGTTGCGATGCACGCGCAACTCGCGCGCCAGCGTGCGGCTGCCGGGCAACCGCGCCCCCGGCCGCAATCGACCGCGCCGCACCTCCGCGGCGATGGCGCGGGCAATGCGTCGCGCCAGCGGCTCGGCACCCGCCTCGTCCAGGCTGAGGACGATCTCCCACCGCGCAACTGGTCTACTTATTTTCAGATAACTGGCCCTTCGCGACAGACCATTCTACGGCCACCCTGTCCGTCCCGACAGCCCGCAGGAGCGCCGATGAGCACCCTGACCGTCACCCCCCGAACCCGCCTGGTACGCCGGCCCGATCGAGGGTCTTTCGACCGAGCAACCGTCCACGCCATCCTCGACGAGGCCCTGATCTGCCACATCGGCTTTGAAGTCGACGGTCAGCCCTACGTGCTCCCGACGGTCCACGTGCGCATCGAGGACCATCTCTACGTGCACGGGTCGGTCGGCAGCCGCATGCTGCGCACGCTGCGCCAGGGGGCCCCGGTGTGCATCACGGTGACTCTGCTCGATGGCCTGGTTCTCGCCCGCTCGGCGTTTCACCACTCCATGAACTACCGCTCCGTGGTGCTCCTCGGCCGCGCCCAGGAAGTGACCGAACTGCAGGAGAAGCGTCAGGCGTTCGACGCACTCGTCGAGCACGTCGCCCCGGGCCGCAGCCGCGAGGTGCGCCCCGCAGATGACCTGGAGGCCCGAGCCACAGCCCTGTTGCGACTGCCGATCGAGGAGGCCTCGGCCAAGATCCGCACCGGTCCGCCGATAGACGATGAGCGCGACCATGCGCTCGGCTGTTGGGCCGGAGTCGTGCCGCTGGCACTCACGGCGGCTCAGCCGATTGCCGATCCGGCGCTGCGCTCGGACATCGCGCTGCCGCCCTCGCTGCAGCCGT
>JAKBBE010000061.1 GCA_021826035.1 Pseudomonadota bacterium
AGATGCCCCCGATCGCGCGCTTCAGATCCGAGAACCGGCGCGGGCCGTCGGCGAGCATGATGATGATCAGCACGCTCCACTTCTCCCCGACGCGGGCCAGCACCTGGCTGATCTTCGGGCACTCGGTGCTCTGGGGACAGCCCTCCGTGCGCTGCGCGGCCTGCTGGGTTACGCCGGTTTCACTCTGTCGCATGACTGTGCCTTCTTGTGTTCGTGCCGCGCGGACTTACATACTTAGCCTTGGTACTGATTTTATACTATACCGAGGCCACCCATGAAGCTCCTGCACATCGACACCAGCATTCTCGGCGAGAACTCCGTCAGCCGGCAATTGACCGCCGCCATCGTCGCGCGCCTGCAGGCCGTGCACGGGCCGCTTGAGATCCGCTACCTGGACCTCGGTGCCGAGCCGCTCGCACACCTGTCCGGCGCGCACCTCGCCGCGGCCCAGGGGGCCACTCCGGAGTCGGCCGCGCTGGCGCTGGATCTGCAGCGCGGCGGCGAAGCGCTCGAGACCTTCCTCGCTGCCGATATCATCGTCGTCGGCGCGCCGATGTACAACTTCACCGTGTCCTCGCAGCTCAAGGCGTGGATCGACCGGGTCTGCGTGGCCGGCAAAACCTTCCGTTACGGCGACACCGGACCGCAGGGGCTCGCCGGCGGCAAGAAGGTCATCATCGCCTCCTCGCGCGGCGGGTTCTACGGCCCGCAAACCCCGGCCGCCGCCCTCGAACACCAGGAAAGCTACCTGCGCGGCGTGTTCGCCTTCCTCGGGATCACGGCGGTGACCTTCGTGCGTGCCGAGGGCGTTAACATCAGTCCCGATCAGCGTCAGGCCGCGATTACGGCCGCCACGGCCGAAGCGGCCCAGCTGGCCGCCTGAGCCCAGATCGAGCGATATCACCCCGACCGGAGAGTGCCCATGAATACTCTTGCCAGCCGCAGCGTTGAGCGCCTGGTGCGCGGCATGCCCACCTCGGACGGCGCCGGCGTCAAACTGACGCGCGTGATCGGCCAGCCCCAGCTGGCCGATCTCGATCCGTTCCTGATGCTCGATGAGTTCGGCACCGACCATCCCGGGGACTACATCGCCGGTTTTCCGGATCATCCGCACCGCGGCTTCGAGACCGTGACCTACATGCTCGATGGGTGCATGCGCCACCGCGACAACCACGGGCACGAAGGGGTGCTCGTTCCCGGCAGCGTGCAGTGGATGACGGCCGGACGCGGCATCATCCACTCGGAGATGCCCGAGCAGCAGGAAGGACGCATGCGCGGCTTTCAGCTGTGGATCAACCTGCCGGCGCGCGAGAAGATGACCGCCCCGCGCTACCAGGAGTTCGATCCGCAGCGAATCCCCAGAGTCGAGACGGCCGCGGCGCGCGTGAAGGTGATCGCCGGAACGGTCGAGGGCGTGACCGGCCCGATCGCGCAACCGGCGACCGAGCCGACTTACCTCGACATCGAGCTCGTCCCGGGCGGGCAGTTCACCCATGCGCTGCCCGCCGGGCATGCGGCGTTCGTCTATGTCTACGAAGGCGCGGTCGCCATCGGTGCGGGCGAGACTGCCACTGAGGTCGACAGTCACGACCTGGCGGTCCTCAGCGACACCGGCGCGGTGCGCATCGAGGCACGCGCCGGTTCGGGCACGGCGCACGCCCCGGCGCGGCTGATCCTCGTGGCCGGCAAGCCGCTGCGCGAGCCGGTGGCCAAGTACGGCCCGTTCGTCATGAACACCCGCGAGGAGCTGATGCAGGCCTTCCAGGACTTCCAGAGCGGGCGGTTCTGATCCCGTGGCGCGCCGCTTCGGCGGCGCGCCTGCGATCCTCGCGGCTCGGGCACCGGTTCGCGTCCTATACTGGGGCGATGAACCTGCACCATCTGGCCATCTTCGCCACGGTCGCCGCCACCGGCAGCCTCACCGCCTCGGCGCGCAAGCTGCACGTCTCCCAACCGGCGCTGTCGCGCGAATTGAAGGCCTTCGAGCAGCGGCTGGGCGTGACGCTGTTCGAGCGCCACGCCAAGGGCATGCGTCTGACGCAAGCCGGCGAAGTCCTCAATCGCTATGCGGTGCGGCTGTTCGAACTGGAGCGCACCGCCGAGGCCGCGATGCAGGAGATCGCCGGAGCGCTGCGCGGCCGGCTGACCCTCGGGGCGAGCAACACCATCGGCACCTACGTGTTGCCGCCGCTGCTGGCGGCGTTCCGCCGGCAGCGGCCGCGGGTCGAGATCTCGCTGTTCGTCGGCAACACCGAGCAGGTCTCCCAGGGCGTGGACGACATGCGCTTCATGCTCGGGTTCATCGAAGGGCCGCTGCACCTGCAGGGTCTGCGCAGTAGCGTTTTCCAGCACGATGAAATCATGCCCGTCGCCGCCCCGGATCACCCGCTGTTCGCTCGTCAGACGCTCGAGCCTGCGGATCTCGCCGGGGAGGCGCTGCTGATGCGCGAACACGGCTCCGGGACCCGCGAGCTGATCGCTGCGGCCCTGCAGCGCCAGAACATCACCCCGGGGGAGACGATGGAATTCGGCAACACCGAGGCGCTCAAGCGCGCTGCGGTTCACGGCGGCGGCATCGCCTGGCTGCCGCGCATCTGCATGCTCAACGAACTCGCCGACGGCAGCCTGCGCACGCTACCGGTGCGCGCACTGACCATCACCCGCCCGCTGATGATGGTGCAGCGCGAGAGCGCGCATCTCGAGCCGGCGGCCGAGGCCTTCGTGCGCCTGCTGCAGCACCCGATCGACACGGCGGTTTAAGGGCGCTCGGCACCGCGGGACTCCGCACCGAGCAGGTCGAGGATCTTCTCGATCGATTGCGGGTCGGTGGATTCGACCTCGATGGACGCAAGCCCCTCATCCGCAGCCGCCCACTCGAGCTGCTGCCGTTGCCACTCGAGCACCGCGGTGTCGGCCTCCGAGGGGTCATCTCCCTGCGCGGGGCGCGCCCGCAAGCGCTCCTGCAGCACCGACAGCGGCGCGGTACAGCGGACCCAATAGGTCGACGTCTGCGCGCGTGCGCCCAGTTCCCCGAAGCATCGCCGCTGCGCACGGCGCAGGAACGTCGCATCCACGATCACGGTGTAGCCTCCGAGGAGCGCATCGTAGGCTTCCCGCGCCAACTCCTCGTACACCCGTTCGCTCACGTCGGCGGCATATAGCCCCGTGGCGAGTCCCGAGCCGGACGGCTGAAGCGGCTCGAGGCCGGCCAGGCGCTTGCGCTCGACGTCCGAGCGCAAATGCACCGCATCGAGGCGCTCGGTGAGCTGCCGGGCGATCCACGTCTTGCCGGAACCGGACAGTCCGCTCATCAGCACCAGGCGCGGCTGGCGCACCGCCAGCGCCGCGGCGGCGTGGGCCACCAGCCGCTCAAACTCCGCGCGCAGCACCGAGCGTCCCGTCTCCGCACGCGTGGCCGCCGACAGCGCCGCGACCTTGCCGCGGACCAGCGCCCGGTGCGCCTCGTACAGGCGCAGCACCCGGCACGCGTGATAGTCGCCGCAGCGCTGCAGATACGAGGTCAGAAACGCGTGCGCATGTCGCCGATAGCCGCGCGCCGTCAGATCGCTGGTGAGAAACGCGATCTCATCGGCGACGTCGATCCAGCGAAATGCCGGCTCGTACTCCAAACAGTCGAACGGCACGAGGCGCCCCTCGCGCACGATGAGGTTGCGGCTGTGCAGGTCGCCGTGGCACTCGCGCACCCGCCCGCTCGCCCGACGCAGCGCCATCGCCGGACTCGCCTCTGCCAGGCGCTGCTCGAGCGCGACCTGCAGAGACGACACGCTCTCCCGCCGCCCGAACACCTCGGCGGCCGTGGCACACTCGCGCAGGTTCTCCGCCAGCACCGTGCGCACGTGCTCCGGCCGGCCCCAGGGGCTCTCCTGCGTGACCGACGGGAGCGTGGCATGAATGTCCGCCAGGCTCCGGCCGAAGGTCTCGAGCACCTCGAGCGGCAGACGACCCTCCGCGAGGCGCTGATCGAGCTCGTCCGCCGCATCGAATCGCTGCATCCGCACCGCGTACTCGAGCACCGGGTGCGCATCGGTCGAACCGCTTCGCATGCGCAGGTGCCTGCCGGCCGCGACGATGTGACACACCTCGAGATACAGCTCCGGGGCGAAGCGGCGATTGAGACGCAACTCCTCCTCGCACAGCCACCGGCGATACTCGAGCATGCGCTGATCGACGAACGCATAGCGCACCGGGCGTTTGATTTTGTAGGCGAACGCACCAGCGAGCAGCACCCAGGAGATGGGGGTCTCGATCACCGCGACCCCCTCGACCGGATGGGGATAGGCGTGCGGGCTCAGCAGCCCACTCAACTCCTCCGGCAGCAATTCGCCAGCGCCCTCGGCAAGCACTCGATGGGATACCCGTGCGGCTGTCATGGGTCCACGTCCTTCGTTGCGGATACGGTGCGGATCAACGCAGACCGCGGCGCCGGGGGCGCGCGCGACCCGTCCTGCGCCGCGACGTCCCAGATCGTTGCGGACGTTGGGCTCGAATTGCACGGCACGCTCGCGCCCGAAGGCGGGCGGCGGGTGCTCTCCCGGAGAGCCTCGCCAAGACCGCGACGCTCTGCGTCCGGCCCCCGGGCGAGCGCGCCACTCGCATCGTCCCTGAGGGATCCTCTGAGCGCCCCGGCGGACCGCGGGGACGGGCCCCCTGGGAGGCCACCGATGGCCATCGGCAACCCGGGCACCGGCACATCCGTCTCGGACCTCGTGGCGCGACCGCCGTCAGCGCGCAGGGCCTGATCGACCACGGCGTGCCGCTCTCCAGGCGCAGAGGCCGCCTCACCCCCCGTTCGGGTCACGATCCGTGCGCCCTACTGCGGCGGCGAGTCACCGCGTGCCCGGGTTCGCGCCTCCATCTGCTGCCGATGTTCGGCGCGGATGTGTTCGCGTTCCTGAGCCGTACGTGCTGCCCCCAGCTGCGCCTGATAGTGGGCGACTTCCTGGGGCGTCATCCTCGAATAGCCGTAGATTTGCTCCCGTTCCTGCTGGCGCACTCGCTCCTGGGCCCGAATCTGCGCCTCGCTCGGCGCCGCTCCGAGGTGCTCATGACGTGCCGCGGCGCGCTGCTGCATCAGATGCTGATGCTCCATGCGGTACTGAACACGTTCCTGTTCCGTCGCCAGCGAGCGCAGATGCTCCTCGTACTGCGTCCGCTCGGCGCTGCTCATCAGATTTGCGCCGTAGATGCGGTCCCGGTCCTGCTCGCGCTTGAGGTCTCGGCTGTACAGACGCTCCAGCCGCCGCTCGTGCACCCGAGCCTGCTCCTGGGTCGCCCACCGGCTCGGCTGCTGCAGCCGCGTCGCGCTGCCGAGGGGGCTGCGCGCCGGCGCCCCCGCGCCACGGCCTGCGTTCTGCGCGAACACCGTCGACGAAGACATGAGTGTTGCGAACAAGAAGGCCACCGGAGTGGATGTCGATCGGTTCATCAGAGTCTCCTCGGAAGGCCGCTGGCCACCGATGCACTCTCGCAAACCGACCCGTCGGAATGCATTCGCACAAGCCCCTAGGTAAATCCCCTCCCCTCCGTGGCGATCAGGGGGTGGGTAGGGGCAGCAAATGCATGTGCGCGAACAGCCGCGTGACGTCCGGATCGACCTTCGTCGCCGCCGCCAGGTCGGTGCGACCGGCGGTGAGTTGCTGCGCGCGCAACTCCGCGAGCCCGCGCCCATAGAGCGCTGCGGCCAGTTGCGGCTGCCTGCTCAAGGCCTGATCGTAACTCGCAATCGCCCGCCGCAGCTCCCCGAGGCGCAGGTACACCAGCGCCAGATCCTCGAACACCCCCGCGTTCTGCGGCAACCGCCCGACCGCCCGCTCACAATCGCGCAGCGCCCGGTGCAGTTGCAGATTGCCTTCGGCTCGAATCCAACAGCGCGTATTCCAGCCGAGCGGCAGGAGCGCATCTCGGCGGTGGTAGTAGATCCACAGATCGATCGCCCGCAGCGCATCGGAATACCGGCCGATACGCGCGTATAAATCGGCGACCTGCAGGCGCTGGATCGACGCATCCGGCGCCAGAAGCGAGGCAATATTGATGTCCGCCGTCGCCTGCCGGCGGGCGCTCGCCGGTGCGTGTCCCCAGGAGAGCAGCAGCTGCGCGCGGGCCAGATGCGCCGGGTAAAAATTCGCGCGCGCGCGGATCGCCGCATTGAAATCCTTCAGCGCGAGCGCCGGTTGTCCGTGCGCCCAATAGACTCGGCCGCGCCGCAACCGATAATGGACGTTCTGAGGCTCCAGGGCGCAGGCGCGATTCAGATCCACGAGCGCCCGTCGGTACTGCCCTTCGGCCGCAAGCGCCATGCCGCGGCGCATCGAGCGGCTGGCGGCGTGCGAGGCGTCCTGGCGATGCACCGGTGCGCCGCCAGGACGCGAGGACATCGGCACACCCGGACCGGCCTCCACCGGCGCCCCTCCGCTCTGTTCAATCAGGTACCGATGGCCCAGATCGAAGACCGGCCCGCCGTTGTACGTGAAGTACATCATGTGACGGCGCTTGGAGATGATGATGCGATGTGACAGGAAGAAATCCGCGCCCAGCACCATGCCGATATGCAGACCCGGCAGC
This sequence comes from Pseudomonadota bacterium, assembly GCA_021826035.1. The sequence goes on from JAKBBE010000061.1 coordinate 6,583, forward strand.
CGGAAATTACTGAGCAACACCGCGGTGTGCTCAATTTTTTCATCCCCGATCTGCACCTGCGCCACCGGCACCACCCAGGAGCGCTGCCAGCGCCGACCTACGCCGGTGAACGGCCCGGCGGCTCGCACCCCCGGCGCGGAGACCGAAATGCCAACCCGGCGCGCCGCGCGCAGCGCCAGCATCGAGCGGGGCGAGCCGCTGTCGAACAACACCCGGATCCGCTGGCCATTGACTCGGGCGTGGCCGATCAGAAACGGCCGCCGCGCACTGATCGGGCGCAGCTTGACCGCTCCCACACTCGCTCCGCGCGCCCAGTACGCCAGTGGGATGTGGCCACAATGCTTGGCGATGACGAAGCGCATCTGGCCGTCGCCGAAGTTGTACTCCACGTCGGCCAGATGCAGGATGGTGCCGCCGAGCAGCCCGACGGCGCCGGATTGAAAGTCATTGCCACCGACCAGAAACTGGGCGTTGTGGAAGGGAACGTTCAGAAACGTGAAGACGCGCACCGAAGTGACGTACGCCTCGATGCTGCCGTTGAATCCATTCAGCTGCACCCTCCTTCCGGGGGCGTCATCGGACAGTCCGTACTCCGAGCGCGCCTGCGGTGTCAGCATGCTCCAGAAGGCGCCGGTGTCGATGATGAAGCGGGCTTTGCGCCCATTGATCGCGGCCGACACCATCGGCCTGAGATCCCTGAAGGTGACCGGAACCGCCGGCAGCCGTTCGATCCGACAACCGCCTGCTGCCGCCGACCCGATGCCCAGCGCCGCGAGCGCCAAAGCGAACGCCCATCCCCGGTACCGCATGCCCCTCGTCCGTCTGCTTCCGTCCGCACCCGGTTGACTCTGCAGTCAGCCTACCCGAAGCCGGCAACCGCCTGCAACCGAAGCGCGGCCGATCAGGTCAAAAGCGTACACGCACCCCACCGAACACCTCGAGAGGCGCCGCCGGACTGATGAATCGATTGTTCACGCCCGGACCATTGGTCTGTGCATTCACGGGGATCCCCGGTGCACCGACTCCGGTCGGATCACTCAGAATGCCCCATGTGGCGTAATGACTGTCGAGCAGGTTCTCAATGGAGACAAACAGCCGCACGTGGTGGCGCGGCCGGTAGCTCGAATGCAGATCGACCACGGTGTACCCCGACAGCGGCGCCAGTTGATTCGACTCATCGCCCACGTAATAGACGCTGCTCACGATATTGACGCTCGTCCCGATGCTCCAGGACGGCGACAACGAGACGTCGCCGCCGAATTTCCAGCGATTCTCCGGGATCCCGGGAAACTGATCGCCGGGCTGCACGCGGATCGTCCCGTTCGCATCCTGGAACGGGTTCGACGTCGATGGGATCCGCAGGGAAGTGAGAAAGGTCGCCCGCACGAGACTGTAATGCAGGTAGGCCGACCAGCGCGGCGCGCTGAAATTCACGCCCGTTTCCAGTCCCTGACGCCGCGTGTCGCCGATATTGGCGAAATATCCCGAACTCAGTGACGTTGCGACGCCGTGGATGTCATCGTGCAGGACGGTTCGAAAGACGCTGAAATTCCACCGCAGCGCCGCCCCCAGAAAACGGACTCTGGTCACGGTCCCGCGCAGACCCGCCTCCGTGGTATGCGAGACCACCTGGCGCAGATTGGGCGGATCACCGGAGAGACTGGCCGGCAGGAGACAGGGGGCCTGGGGATCGGAGCACTCGATCTCCCCCGGGGTCGGCACGCGGTTGTTCACCGAATAGCCGCCATAGAGCGTGGTCGCAGGCCCGAGGGCATACGTTGCGCCGATCGACGGATTGAAGTGAACGAAGCGATTGAAGCCGCTGAGTCGGGTGCCGAGCTGATCGGCGAGATTCACGTGCGCGATGTTGTAGCGACCGCCGGCGGTCACCGCCAGCGCCGAGGTCACCTTGAACGTATCGGTGAGGTAGGCGCCGAAGGCCTTGTTGACTGAATCGACGTTCACCGGCACCGCATCGCCGTTGGCCAGGGCGCCGGCGGAATTCTCCGGGGTATCGACGAACAGCCCCGAGGGCTGCACGAGGAGTGCGGCATTGAGCACACCGACCTGGGCACCGGCGTAGTAGCCGCTCGAGGCGTAATCCACCGCCGCACCGACGGTGAGGTGATTGTCGTGACCGAAGAGCGCGGCGTCGTTTGCGACCTGCAGCGTCGCGCCCCGGCCCCAGCTGTGCAGCAGTTCGAAGTCGTTCTCCCCGATATACCGCGTGCCGCCGGCCGAGATGTCCGGCAACGGCTCTCCTGCCGCATTCGTCAGCGGCGTGACACCGTCGGGCTGACACAGCACGCCCGGCATCGTGCGACAGGCGATGTAATTGGTGCCGTTGCCATTGGCGACGGCCTGGGCGAAGTCCCGGTAGTAGAGGACGGCCGCCAGCGTCCAGTGTCCCGGCAGCTTCAGCCGGCCATTGAGCGTGAGAAACTTCAGGCGATTCAGATTGGCCTGCGGACCGGTGAAGACCAGCGAGCGATTGATCGCGAGTTCCTGTACCGGCGCGGAGCTCTGGCCTTTGAGGGTGTTGTCGTCCCAGGCATAGCTCAGATCGAGCGATCCGGCCGCTCCATGCACACTCGCCACGGCGAACAGATCGCGCAGCTGATCGCTCGAGAACTCGCGCCAGCCCCGCCAGTTCAGCCCGCGCCCGGCCACGTAGAACCCGAACATGCCCGAGTGCATCCCGTACTGGGCGCTGATTTCCTGACGATGAAAGGATCCGCCGGACAGCTGCACCTCGCCGCCGTGGTAGGTAAAGCCATTCTTCATCGTCAGGGAAATCGCCCCGCCGAGTGCATTCAGTCCGTACACCGCGCTCGCGCTGGTCAGCTCGACCTGCTGGATCGCCGCGGGCAGGATCAGGTCCCAGTTCACCGTGTCGCCAAACGCCTCGTTGATCCGCACGCCGTTCTCGTACACCGCGAGCCCCTGCGGGGTGCCGAGCACGGGCGAGGCCTCGAAGCCGCGATACAGAATGTCCGGCTGGAATGGATCGACGACGTTGTCGTTGATGTTGATGCTGCTCAGCTGCGCGTTGAGCGCGCCGGTGAGACTGGCCGTACCCTGCGCCGAGAGCGAAGCGGCGCTGAGAACCTGGACATTCGCCGGAATCTCATCGAGCGGCACCGCGGACCCGGCGAGCGGTGCGGCATTGATGACGATCGCCTTGAGCGCTCGATGCGAGCGCGGACGAACGAGGTGCGGTGCCGGTGGACGATCGGCACCTCGAGCCGCAGCGCCCCAGCTCGCCAGCAGACCGCACGCCGCAACCCACGCGAGCGATCGCCCGCACCGTCGAGTTCTGCGCACCGCACCGTGCATCGAGCCTCCCGTCAAGACGTTCACCCCGGCACTGGAGGCCTCGGCGCGTCGCTCTGATCGTTATGGCTGCGCATCCTCACCGCTCCTGGCGCGCATCGGCAAGGGATTTCTTCCTGAATTCCCCCGCCGACGCATTGAGCCCAGGGGCTGTGCCGAAATGGAACAGGTGCCGGAACTTCGTGCGCCCCGGCGCGATGCGCCCCGGGGCGCGAAACTTCGCAATCCTCGCCGACTCCCCTGCCACGGCGCTACACTGCCTCCAGTTCCGACGTCATTGCGCAGCGCACGCCATGTCGATGCCAGAGTCCGCCAGTCCCGCCACGATCGCACCCGGCGCTGCGCCGATCAGGAGTGACGAGGCGGCCGGGCGGGTGCCCGGTGGCGCTGCGGATCCCGCGGGACTGCCCCCCCCTTCATTCCGCTCGCACCGCACCACCCATCGTCGTGACGCCTGGATCGTGGTCGCAGTCACCCTGTCCACCTGGGTGCTGTGCGGCGTGTTCAACGTCACGGAGGCTCTGCAACGACTCACCGCGCCCTACGAACGCTATCAGCTCGATGAGCTCCCCACCGTCCTGCTGGTCCTCGGTCTCGGACTCACCTGGTTCGCGGCGCGGCGCTACCAGGAGGCCAAGACCGAAATCGACCTGCGCAAATTGGCACAAACCCAACTGGCTGCCGCGTTGGCGGACAACCGACGGCTGGCACAGCAGTATGTGGCACTCCAGGAAGCCGAGCGCAAATCACTGGCGCGCGAACTGCACGATGAGCTCGGCCAGTATCTGAACGTCATCAAGCTCGATGCCGTCGGAATACGCGACGCCCGCACCGCCGACGCCGAGGCCGTCCAAGCCCGTGCTGCGGCCATCGTCGAGCACTGCAACCACATTCACGCCGCCCTCGCCTCGCTGATTCGCGAACTGCGTCCACCGGGATTGGACGAACTCGGACTTGCCGCAGCGCTCGAGCATTGCGTCCAGCTCTGGCGGGTACGCCTGCCCACGCTCGCGCTGCGTCTGGTCATCGAGGGCGAACTCACCGATCTGCCCGAGGAGATCGCGGTGACTCTATTTCGTCTGGTTCAGGAGGCGCTGACCAACGTCGCGAAACACTCCGCCGCCACCCGCGCCGAGGTGCGCGTCACACGCAACGATTTGCGCCCGCCAAGGCCCGCAACGCGCGCCTCCGTCCTGATCACGATCACCGATGACGGCATCGGGCATACCGAGGAGCAGGAGCGCACGGGACTCGGTCTGATCGGCATGCGCGAGCGCGTGCAGGCGCTGCGCGGCTCGCTCGAAGTCTCCTCGGCCCCGCACTCCGGGTTCACCCTCAGCGCCCGCATCCCCCTGCCCGAGGAACCCCCGACACCATGACGGAAATGATCTCGGTTTTGTTGGTCGATGACCATGCCATCGTGCGCGAGGGCTATCGGCGGCTGCTGGCGGAACATCCCGCGGTGCGAGTCGTCGGCGAAGCGGCCACGGCTGCGCAGGCGTGCGAGTTGGTGCTCACGCTGCACCCTGACATCGTCGTGATGGACATCGCCCTTCCCGGCATGAGCGGAATCGAGGCGACGCGGCGGATGCTGAAAAGCGCCGCACCACCCTGCGTGCTGATGTTCAGCATGCATGAAGATGCGATCTACGCAACGCGCGCCCTGCAGGCCGGCGCGCTCGGCTATCTCAGCAAGGCCAGCGCCCCGGAAGTGTTGCTGTCGGCGATTTACGCCGTTTGGCGAGGCGAGCGCTACTTGAGTCCGGACGTCGCGGCGAATATGGAGCGCGCGACGCTGCCCGAGCACAGCCTGGAGTTCGCACCGCTGACGCCGCGAGAGTTTGAAGTGTTGCGATTGCTGGTGCGGGGCGAGACGGTCAAGAGCATCGGCGAGACGCTCGGACTGTCGGAAAAGACGATCGCCAATCACCAGTCGGCCATCCGCGAGAAGCTCGGGGCAAAGAACAGCCTGCAGTTGTCGCTGCTGGCGGAACGCCATGGCTTACTGCCCTAGGTTTCCCGCATCGCCAAAGCGAAAATTCACCCCTTGCAGCCCTGAATACGGCGCGGCGCAGGGATCGTGTCCCGTCCGATGGGGATGCTGTGGTGACCCCGATCCGATCGCTTCGGCACCTGCCGCGCTGACCTTCCGTCACGCGAGCGCCTCTCGAGATATTGCGGGCGTCACAGCGTGATCGCGGTGGGCTCTCCTCAAAGAGCGCCCCCGACGGACGACGTCCGTCGGCAGATTCGGACCGAAGGTCGGCCCCCGGATCGCAATGCGTCATGAGGTTCGCGGCGGGCCTTGCCGCAATCCTGCACCGCGGTTGCATCATCCGATGGGCAGACCTCGTACGTGTCACGACGCATCTGCGCCAGCGTCGATTGGGCCGTCATCATGAGGGTTCGCGCATGCCGTGAGATCTCGAGTGGTGCCCGAAGAATTCAGAAGCTCTGGTCGTGATTCGATTTCTCTGCCGCGCCCGACAGCCGAAAACACGGCACTGGCGACGAGCGTGGCCGCCACAAATGACGTCATTCTCTGCATTTCGCACGACTGGTGCGCACTGGCTGCGTCATCTCCGGCGGCGGTGACAAGCTGTCCAATCAACGCGTCATCCGAATCGATGCGGCCCCGGGCCGAGTCGATTTTCCCCGCGTCGCCCATTTGCCCATGCGCTCGGTGGCGCTCCCGGCGGCCACCGCCCGATCCACGGGTTAAAATGTCAATAATTTTTGACATTACTGCAAGCCTGGCACATCATCATCCGGACCGTCAGAGCACACCGGTTCGTCGGCGGCCGGGGATTTTTAGGATGCCATGATTCTGCGAGTCGAGACCCAAGCGCTATGCATGCTGAAGGAGCTCGGCATGCGGCTACGTGCCGAGCGACGGCGGCGTGGTTTGAAGCAGGCCGAACTGGCCCATGCGGCCTCGGTATCGCGCCCGACGGTCATTGCCGCCGAAGCGGGCCGCGGAGTGTCTTCGCAAAGCCTGGCCGCAATCATGAACGTGCTGACGCTCGACTTTGCGCACCTGAGCGCTCCGGCGCGTCCACCCCTCAAGGATTTGATGAGAACCGAGCGTGAACGGCAGACCCGACGGAGTGTCCCGCTAGAACCTGCGTCCCCGTCGATTGCACGGGCTGAAGGGGAACCACACGGCAAGCGCATCACGAGCAGGGAGGTGGCACAGACGGTCGAGCAGCAGCCTCACCGGCGCCCGTTACTCAGGGAGCTCATGACAGCGGAGCGTTTACGCCGTGATCACCTTGCCCTGAAAGTTCGGCGTGAGCGAGCTTGACGTTTACGTTTCGGACCAGCACGTCGGCGTGCTTCGCGAGGACGTTGCGACTGGCTTGATCGATTTCGAATATCGGCCGGCAACTGCGCCACAGCTCGCGGTATCGCTCGTGATGCCGCCCGGGGAACCGCCCGAGGAGTATCGTGGCTACAGCGGGCTGCCGCCCCCGTTCGAGGTCTCACTTCCTGAGGGAATGCTCCTCGAGGCGATCCGCAACCGCTTCGGAAAACACATCGATGTCGACAGCGATTTCTCGCTACTACGGCTGATTGGCAGGCATACCCTCGGCCGCGTCACCTTCGGCGGTCCGCTCGAACGGGACAAGGGACTGGACGAAGAAATTCTCGAAGCTGCGCGCTCGGAAGGCGCAGCACGACGCCTCGCGACGATTTTGCGCAAGTCGCCGCAGCTGTTCGGCATCGCCGGAGTGATGCCGAAGATGTCCGTGCATCCACACGGCCGAACGCGGCCCGGCACGGTTATCGGGCATGGTTCCATCGTTAAATTCGACACCGCAAACTTCACCGGCGCCTGCCTGGTGGAATACGCGTGCCTCAAGGCATGCGCGGCCGCCAACCTCACCGTGCCATCCGTCGAACTGGCACCGGATCTCACCTCGATCATCGTCGAGCGCTTTGACATTGACGATACTGGCGGTCGCCTGGGGTTCGAGGACGCCTGTGCTCTTTCCGGCATTCGCCGAACGGGCAAGTACAGTGGCTCTATCGAGCACCTGTTTCGAATGATCGGGAATTTTGTCGACCCCGCGCACCAAGCCGCAGACCGCCGCGCACTGCTCACCCTGATCGTATTAAACGACGTGCTGCGCAACGGGGATGCGCACTTGAAGAATTTCGGCTTGCTCTACGGCGAGGACTTGGCGCAACCTCGTCTAGCTCCCGTCTATGACGTGCTTACCACACAGACATGGAGACACGGCGATACACCTGCCCTGCCAATCCTCGCATCCGATCCGGCCGCCGAACAGTGGCTCGACTCGCAGGGCCTTAGGCAGCTGCAAAAAATCGCTGGACTGGCGGATGCGGACCTGACCGGCTTGCGTGATCAATGTGCGCAGGTCGCTCGCAACAGCCTCTCGGAGACGCTCGATTCCTACCCGTCGTGTCCTGAACGGAATGCGCTCGCTCGAGCGCTGAGAATCATCGAGAAGGCTGCGAGCGGACAGACGCGCGGCGGCGTTCGGCGCGCCAAGGGACGCCAGCGCTCGGGTGCGCGCCGCACCGACCGGGACCGCGACCCAGGACAATCCTGAGCAAGGTTTTGATTCGCGAATTCGCCCTACCCCGGGGATTGCGCGAAGCATCAAAACTGGCGGAGAGGGTGGCCGCCACAATCAGCATGGAATCAAGATGATTTCCGATTCTCGTGCGTAATTCCTGCGTATTAGAGCCGAGTACACGGAATGATGACCGATCGAATGGCACGACCGGTGTCACGATACCGACCCGCATCGAATCGAGAGATTGACGGCGCCCACCCAAAGGCATATGCTTTGGCATATGCCATACTCGCGCGGGTGATTCGA
>JAKBBE010000252.1 GCA_021826035.1 Pseudomonadota bacterium
TTCGAATCCCACCCTCTCCGCCAGCTCTGTCTAGATCTGTCTGGCGGAGATGACAGAGTGTGACAAATCAGCGACTTGAGCTATTGCCTGTCCCACTGCGTCCGGCCAAGATGCCATTCCCGGCCAAGAAGTCCGCACGAAGTCCGCACGGCAATGGCATCGATTACGCACTACGGCGAGGGCTGGCGGGTGCACCTGTTCGTCGCCGGCCGGCGCGAATCCCGGCTCTTCAGGCTGCGCCGGGAAGCGGAACGGTGGGCGGCGAAGCGCGAGGCTGAGCTGCGCGGTGGGGGCACCGCGCTCACCTTCGCCGAAGCCGCCGAGCGATGGCTCACCTGGCGACTACCGGGACTGAGCAACGCGAACAGCCAGCGCACGGTGGAGCAGTCGATCCGGGATTACGTACTGCCGGTGATCGGCAGCCGGCGGCTCGACGAGCTGTACCGGGCGGATCTGGTCGATGTCGTGCGGCGGGTGGCGGCGACGGGGAAAGTGGAGACCGCCCACCGGCTCGGCCAGCGCATCCGCGCCATCCTCGATCATTCCGTCGATCACGGCGATATCGAATCGCATCCCGGCGCCGGGCTCTCCCGAGTATTGCCGGCGGTGGAAAAGACTCCGATGGCGGCGGTGACGTCGGCTGAACTACCGGCGCTGATGAAGTCCATCGACCGCTACCCGGAACCCGTCACCCGCTTGGGCCTGCTGCTCTTGGCGCACACGTTCCTGCGCACGTCAGAGCTGATCGGGGCGCAATGGGCGGAGATCCGCGACCCCGAGACCTGGGTGGTCCCCGAGGAGCGCATGAAGCGGCGCATGCCGCACGTGGTGCCGCTCTCCGGGCGGGTTCGCGCGATTCTCGAGGAGCTGCGCGCGATGATGGAGGAGGAGAGTCCCTACATCCTGGCGTCGCGCCAAAATCCGCAAACCGCAATCTCGAACAACACCCTGCTGTTTGCGCTGTACCGCCTCGGGTACAAGGGTCGCATGACGGGCCACGGCTTCCGCGCGGTGGCCTCCACGGTGCTGAACGAGAGCCAGCTGTGGGGCCGGGACGCGATCGAGCGTCAGCTCGCGCACCGCGAGACGGATCAAGTTCGCGAGGCGTACCACCGCGCCGAATATCTCGATGAGCGGCGGCGGATGATGGCGTGGTGGAGCGGCTATCTGGACGAGAGCCGCTCGAGGACCCAGGCGTAGGGGATGCGGTTCGCCGCGACGACCGGCGGCTTCATTCGGCGCACCGTGCGTCCCGAGCAGCCGAGCATCTCACCCGCCTGCTCGTAGGTTACCGTGCTCGCCACGGGCCGCTGGGCGAGAGCGCGCGCGACAGCACGCTCGAGGAGCGCGGAGAGTTCGGCTTCGCTCAGTGTCACAGGTCGGTCCATGTCAGCGGCCCTCATCGCGGTCCTGCTCGGCTTCGGCCCGGTGTTTCTCGCGAAGGTCGCCCATCAGCGTGTATGCGCTGAGCAGCTCACGGGTGCGTCCGTCCGCCTCGGCCGCATCCAACCATCGTTCCCGCTCGGTAGCATCGAGCGAGTTCCACCAAGCCGACGCCATCCGCTGATAGAGGCCGCTCATGCCGCGTCCTCCACGCTGCCTTCCAGGGCTGCAATTGCGGTGCGGGCGGACTCGGTGTCCGGGCCTGCCCAGACCTTGCGGTCGCGATCCCATTTCAGTCCTGCCGCCTTCAGCGGCTCGGTGTCCGCAGGTCTGCCGGGGAATCTGGCGAGGATGCTGCCCGGAGCCGGTGGGGCTGATGGCTTCGGCGCTGCCGCCTCAATGACTGCTCGCACATCCGGTTCCTGATACTTGGCCGAGGTGAACACCGGCACGATCTGCTCGGGGGACAGTCCCCGACGCAGCAGACCGCGGATGTACTCGCGATCGGCGCTCGTCAGGATGCGCCGGTCGGGCTCCAGCTCTGCGAATTGGGCGGCCAGCAATTTCTCCGCATCCGACTGCTTTCGTTTCGTTGCCATTGCGGAATCTCCATCGCCCGCACGTTGCGGGACTCTCCCCATTCCTCCGCAGGGTGGGCCCTGCTTGGCCGCCGGTGCCGAGGGGACTTGTCCCCCGGCACGCCACCGGGACCGACAGGGCCCAGGCAGGGGAATAGGGATAAGCACGGCATGTCGGCGACATGCGTAGTGCGCACTACGCATCCTGGCGGATGTGTCTGCGGCAAGGGGCAAGCCCCTGCACCCCAAGGAGATCCTTCATGGCGACAAGTCGCGGATCATCAGTCCACTTCAAACCGTTGCACTCACCCATGCTCTGTGAGGCGCACAACCGTCGGGCGGTGAATCCCAAGTACCTGCTGCCCGAGACGGACCGCGAGCCCAATCTCGTCGTCAGGGACGGCGATGTCGCGCAGGCGTACGCGCAGAAGATGGCGTTGGCCTCGGGGCGTGCGCGGGCAACCCCAAAATACAGCCCGCTGAAAGAAGGCATCGCGAACTTGGCCGACGAGGCCCCCGAGGTCCTGCACGCGAAGATGGAGCGCTGGTGCCAGGAGTACGAGGCCATCACCGGGGAGCGCGTGGTGGCCTGCGTCATTCACCGGGATGAGGGGCGCATCGGCGCGGACG
>JAKBBE010000253.1 GCA_021826035.1 Pseudomonadota bacterium
CCGAGGAAATGCGTCGCGGCGAAGATGATCGAGGTGAGCACGATGGCCGTGGCCGCGCCGGACTCGCGCGCGATGCCGGCGTACATCGCACCGCGCAGCGCGGTCTCCTCGATCAGCCCGACCGCCATTCCGCTGAGCAGTCCCTTGGCGATGAGCGCCGCCAGAGCCCCGGCGCCGTAGCGCGAAGCCTGGTGCCAGTCGAGCAGCCCGAGCGCGGCCATGCTGGCGACCACCGCGCACATGGTGAGTGCGCCGATCGTCAGTCCGACCCCCAGTTCGCGCACATACACCGGCCGCCGCGCGCCGAAGCCGAGACTCGCGCGGTCGGCGAGGCGCAGCCGCCGCGCGATGAGCACGAAGCCGAGCAGAAAGCCGAGCATGCCGATGCGCTCGCCGATGCGGTGAAACGGAAAACTAAAATGCGGATGCAGCAGCAGCCAGGCCGGATAGGTGAAGGCGGCCATGCAGGCCAGACTGAAGGCGATCAGCAGCAAGAACCAGGCGAATGTGCGCATCGTGCGGAAATCCTCGGTGAGCGGCGCATCACTGTACGGGCCGTGCGCCCCGCGAGGCAAATCTGGCGCAATGCGCCGGCTGATGCGCTGGCGGCGCAGCGCCCGCCGTGGCGAGAATCGCTGCCGGTCCGATCCGCAGGAGCAGACCCATGCCGTCATCGCGCGCCGTCGAGGTATTGAACGCCCTGATCCACGGACTCGATCCGCTGAGTGGCGAGCCGCTGCCGGAGGGCTCGGTGCTGCACCGCGCCGAGGTCCTGCGGGCACTGCTCAGTGCGCACGATGCACTGCAGCAAGCCGGCGCCAGAGCGCAACGGCGCGCGCAGTTGCCGGACAACGTCGGGCGGTCCTGGAGCGAGGCGGAACAGGCCGAGCTGCTCGCGGCCTTCAAGGACGGCGCGACGCCGGCGGCCCTCGCGGCGAAGCACCGCCGCACGCTCAGGGCCATCGAGGCGCGCCTGGAGCGTCTGGGGCTGTTGCGGCCCGAGCAGCGCATGACGCGCGGGGGCTTTTCGGGCGTGTCGGAAACCCAGCCCGCGCGGCGCGCGGCGCGGGCGAGCGCCACGGCCACGCGCCGCACCCGTCGCGCTCGCCAGGGGCCGACGCGATGACGGGCGGCGTGACGCGGCGGGTCGCTGAGAAGTTAAGCGCTCCAGCGCGCCGCGGCGCCCGTGCGCCGCCGATGTCCTTTCGGCCACGCTTGCGGCCCACCACGGAGCGAGCAGGGATGCTCGCGCCCCCGTCTGCTGAAGTCACTTGCGCAGCGTCCATTCATAACTTCAGTGATGACGTTGTGTTTGGGCGCAGAGAAGGACGGCCGACGGCTGTTATAAGTTGTGTTCCGCCCGTTGATTTTTTGCGTTCAGACGTGGTAAATGCGCTCATGGCCGAGTCGACCCCCCGTGAGCGAGCCTACCGCCTGCGCTGCCACCCCAGCGCGCGCCAGCGGCGCGCGCTGGGGTGGCTCTTGGGCGCCTCCCGTTTCGTGTGGAACTGGGCGCTGGCACGGCGCACGAGTGCGTATCAAGCCGGTCCGACGCGCCTGAACGGGGTGTCGCTGTCGCGGGAGTTCACCGGCCTGTGCCAGGCCCCGAAGACGCACGGGCCCGCCGAGCTGCCTCGGGAGCCGTTCAATCAGGTGCTGCGCGATCAGGAGCGGGCATTGCAGAACTTCTGTGCCCGCCGGGCCCGCACCCCGCGCTTTCGGCGCCGGGGAGGACACGAGCGCGTGCACTTCACGCTCGATCAGCGCCGAGCGCAGGTCGAGCGCGACGCCACGCCCCGGTGGGCCTGGGTAGACCTGCCGGGCCTGGGACGCGTGACGCTGCGCCGGCAGGTCCGCTCCAAGGCAGCCTGGGCCGGACGGCCGGTGATCGAGATCGATCAATGTTATCCGAGCAGCCAACGCGGCTGCGAGTGCGGGACGGTGAACGCCCCACGGGGTCGCGCGAAACGTTGGGAGTGTCCGGCCTGCGGGGTCTCCCATGACCGCGCTGAGAACGCGGTGAAGAACAGCCGGGCCGAGGGGATGCGGCAGCTTGCGGCATCCTCATCGCCCCCTACCGGCCAGGGGCCGGGAAGTGACGCACGGGGAGTGGCCTGCGCGGCGGAGCGCGCTCGGCGGGTGACCGCCGGACGCGCTCGGCGCCGCCCCCCGCAGAACCGTGAACTCGCTCAACGGCCCGTCAGGGCCAAGACCGCTCGAGCGCTGTCAGGAACGGCGCGATGAGCGGTCAGGGCGGGACTTTAAGGAGCGAGCATGGGCAGATCGAACGGCGAGTGGTGGTGCGCACGGTGCTGCGGTGGCTGATGGGATGACGAATTCGATCGTCTTTTACGATCCGACCTGCGTACGCGCCTATGACAGCGATACGCTGCGCCGTGAGGCGATCGGCGGTACCGAGGCGAGTGTCGTGCGCATCGCCGATGCGCTCGGTGCGCGCGTCGCGCAGCACAACCGCACGACTCAAAGTGGCCGCTACGTGCCGCCGCAGCGCGATCCGACCGTCGGGTGCGTGGTGCTCGTGCGCGATTCGCGCGCGCTGCCGGACGTCCAGCGCCTCTATC
>JAKBBE010000062.1 GCA_021826035.1 Pseudomonadota bacterium
CAAGATCGTTCGGCGGGTGTTCGATCACTTTCTGGCCGTCTTTGAGACCTGAAAGGACCTCAACCGCTTCGTCGTTGCTGTGCCCGATGCGAACACGCTGAGTTCGTGCTCGTCCGCTGTCGATTACGAATGCGCACCAATCTTCACCGCAGCGGAACATCGCGGACAGCGGTGCCTGAAGCACGTGTGGCGAACTCCAGGTGATGATGCGTGCGATGACACGGTATCCATCTCCCAGTGTGCCCGGCGGGTCAACGAAGTCCAGAATGACATTGGTCCGTTTTTCCTCGACCCCGAGTGCCGAGACTTTGGTGAAGGCATACGGCTCGACCAACCGCACGCGGGCCCGCAGCGGGTGAGTGCCGCCCCAACCCAGCAATAGTGCGGGCATCCCGGGCGAGACTCGCACCGCCTGCGAGGAGAGCATTTCCATCACAACCTCGAGGTGCGCCAGATCCCCGATGGTCAGGATCGGAGTTCCGGGCGGAATCACCCGTTCGCTGGGCTCCACGACCCGCAGGACTCGGCCTGCAGCCGGAGCATGGATCGTCACGAGGGTCGCATTCCCGGCAGGCGCTTCCGGTATCGCGGCAAGGGCCGCTCGGGCCCCGCGTAATTCGGCTGCAGCGGATGTGGCGCGATTTCGTGCGGCCGTGACCTCCATGTCGAGGGTCACCACGGCAGTGTGCGCTTGGTCAAGCGCCCGTATGGAGGCAAGTCCCTGGGCCACGAGCGCCCGCAGGCGGGCGTCCTCCCGACGGGCGTGTGCCAAATCCTCTAACGCGTGCTCCAGCTGTGCACGCGCGCCGCGCTCTGCCGCTGCGGCGGCCGCTTCGCGGGAGATGGCCTCTTCGTGTTCCCGCGTGCTGAGTGGTACGGGGGCAAGCGTTGCAATGGGCTGTCCCTTCGCAACGGTGTCTCCATCGCGGAGCAGTACGCGCAGGAGGCGCCCCGCAACCGGCGCGGCTACCACGTACCGATCGTGTGAACGCGTTTCCGCCTGGTCCTCCTCCGAAACCTGCAGCGGCGCGAAATGCACGGTTCCGACTTCGACCGCGACCGGTCGTGGCCGCAGCGCAACCACCGATAGCGCGACGGTCGCCGCGACCGCGACCGCAATCAACACCGTCCCGCGCGTGATCCTCAATGGTTACTCCCGGGACTTCAGCACGGCGATCAGGTCGAGCCGGGCGATCCGACCCGCGACGACAAGTCCAGCGAGCGCAGCAGACCCGATCGTCACGAGGGAAGCAAATCCAAACGTTCCGCTCGTCAAGGTGAATGGAAGGCGAAACAGATCCCGGTCGAATGCTGGAACGAGCAGCCTGCAGATGATTGCGCCGAGCGCACAGCCGGCGGGAATCGCCGCGAGTGTGAGCAGCGATTGCTCGCCAAGAAGGAGTCGAGCGACCTCCACCCGGGTAAAACCCAAGACGCGCAGGCTGGCCAGTTCGTTGCCCCGCTCTGAGAGCGCGATGCGAACACTGTTGTACACGACTCCGGCGACGAGAACGATGCCGAATCCGGTCATGACGATCGTCATGAGAATGAAGCTACGATTCATGATATCGCGTATCGCATCTAGAGTCGCGGATCGAATCGACACGGCCGAGACTGCCGGCGTGCGCTTGAGCGAGGCGAATAGAGCCGCCTCACGGCTTTTGTCGACCTGAAGGACTGCGCCGGAAATCGGTGCATCCTCACCGAGCAGGCCCGCGAGTGCATCAGCGTCCATGTATCCGCTCATGCCGATCGGCTCGTCCGACAGCCGGCTTACGATGGCGGTGAATTCTCGTCGGCGGCCATCGAGCTGCTCTACGGTGACATGGCTGCCTTCGTGGACGGACAGAATTCGTGCAAGCCTTCGGGTCAGCACGACGCCCCGTGCCGGCACGCCGATCCGATGGCCGTGAGAGTCGATCATCTGTCGCAACGTCGCCGTGGGGAAAAGCGCGAGAATAAACGCCCGTTTCTCTCGATGGCCCGCGCGAATGAGCGCCGGCATGGCCCGAAAGGGCTCGACACGCAGTACTCCCGGCAGGTCCCGCAGGCTGGTGAGTACTCGGTGCGAGCGTGTTTCATTAAACGTTACCGTGACATCCTGGCGCTCGGCTGCGTTGAAATGCATCGCCATCAGCGAATTTACTGATTCGAACATGAAGCGGCCGACCACCACGGTCGCCACGGCAGCTGCAATCCCCAGCGCGGAAAGCAGGGCGCGCCAAGGTCGCCGGGAGAGGTTTCTTAGAATTGCCTTGGTCACTGGATCCAGCCGGGCGAGGAGCCCGATCCGGTCGAATATCCCTGCTCTGAAGCTTTGCGGCGGTTCTGGGCGCATGGCCTCGGCGGGCGGGAGGCGGACGACGCGCCGCACGGAGGTCAGCGATCCGCCGACGGCACCGATGAGAGAGATGGCAGCGGCAAGGAGCACGACATAGGAGGTGATGTGGTAGTTCAAAATGGGAAAATGAAAGTACTGCCGATAGACCCGTACCAGTTCTGCACCGAAATAGCCCCCCAGTGCGAGGCCCGCCATCAGGCCGAGGCCGGCGATGATCAGGGCGAATTCAAAGTAGTGCAGACCAATTCGCGCATCCGAGTAGCCGAATGCCTTCAGCAATGCAATCTGGCTGCGCTGAATCGTGATGAGCCGGCCGAGCAATGTATAAACGAGGAATACTGCGACGGCGATGAAAATCGCGGGAATGTACGTTGCGTTCAGTTCGATCTCGCCAAGTTCGTCGGTGAGGAATCGGTTCGAGGGCTGATCGGCCCGGTCGTACGCCCGAAACCCTCCATAGGGTGCAAGCAGCCGGTCGACTGCGTCGATGACGTCCCTGGAGGAGGCTCCCCGTCCCAACGATAGCGCCACGTCATTGAACGCGCCCTTCATGTTAAATGCCATGGCGAGACCCTCGCCGTTCATCCACAGCACACCAAAGCGTCTATTGTCCGGAACAACCATCCCTGGGCCGACTTCATAGACGTATTCGGGCGAGAGGGCGATGCCGACGATCCGCAGTTCCCTCCATCGGCCATTTAAGATCGCACCAACGCGACTTCCCAGCGTGAGGGCGTTGGCGTTCGCAAAAGTCTCGCTTGCCACGATTTCGTCGTCACTTCGGTCGGAGGGATATCGTCCCGCCGTCAGCCGTAGACGGTTGAGATGGCTGCCGCCTGCCGCTCCGCTTGGCAACGAGATGAGCCGTCCGGATGCCGGCTCCTCGAGTCCCGGGACACTGAGAGTCACGTCTTCGGCAATTCGAGTCTGCGCCGCGGAAACCCCGGGGATCATGCGCAGGTTCGTGGCGAGAGAGTCCGGTGCGCGCTTGAGCGTGGCGAAGACATCGGCGAACCGATATCTCGAGTAATAATCAGCTCTCGCCAGCGTCAATGATTCGTAAGTGCTCACCATCGTAACGAATGCCCCGATTCCGACGGCGAGAACAAGAGCGGTCGCCATCACCTGGCCGCGCAAGTGCCACAGGTCTCGGAGAAGTGCACGGTGCAGGCGGCTTACCAAGCAATCGTCTCTGCGGAAGCCCGAGCCGGGTTGAGGTGAGTTTCCGCGATGCTGCCGCTGCTCAGGCGAACGACGCGGCTCGCCATGGCGGCAATGGCGACATTGTGGGTGATGACGACGACTAGAGTCCCGAGGTCTCGATTGGCCTGCTCGAGAACCTGAAGGACTCGCTTGCCGGTGGGGTAGTCGAGCGAGCCGGTGGGCTCATCGCAGAAGAGGACGTCCGGTCGCTTCACCAGCGCGCGCGCAACCGCCACACGTTGCTGCTCACCGCCCGATAGCTGAGCCGGGAAGTGGTGCAGACGGTCGCCGAGCCCAACACTCGCAAGGACCTCGCGCGGCGACAGCGGGTTTTGCGAAATCTCAGCAACGAGCTCCACGTTTTCGAGCGCGGTGAGGCTCGGTAAGAGGTTGAAGAATTGAAAGACGAATCCCACATGCTCGCGTCGATAGAGGGTCAGAGCACGATCATCGGCTTGGGAGAGAATGTGGTCGCGGTAGCGAACTTCACCGACCGTCGGCGTATCCAGCCCGCCAAGGATGTTGAGGAGAGTGGATTTCCCGCTGCCCGAGGCGCCCAGGATGACGACAAGCTCACCGTCGTGCAGATCAAGATCGATACCGCGTAGCGCGTGCAGCTCGACTTCCCCGAGACGGTAGGTCTTGCTCACGCCCCTGGCACACATTATGGGCGCGGAATTGCGTGAGGTGCTCATTGCCCGCAGGACTCTCCGCCATGCACCATGCGCGCCGCGGCTCGTGGCCGCGCAGCCCTTGATCCGGGGGCCTATGGCCGAGCAAATTTGCCTGGGCCCAGTGCCGGTCTCGATCCGTAGATTCCCCTATAGGTTGGTGTGGTCCGTTCAGGAGTGAGCTCGTTTCGCCAGCCGCGAAGGTAATCCGGTGCGGACGGGGCGTGCAATGGCGAGTCGAGGTCGCGCGGGGGCGCGTACTGCCCGGCAACGCGATTGGCTCTGGCGAAGTGGAGAAGGCGCTGGGCAGCATCGCTCGGGGCGAGCCATGCGGGCTGCGACGCATGTTGTCGAGAATTATAGTATAAGAATCCGCTAGATAGGCGACTTTATTTATTCACTTTGCGAGCAATGGGGCGCGCCGCGCGATGACCCAGGGCGTCCCGGGCGGCTGCGCGGCCCCGGCAACGGCCTGGCGGATATCCGCACCATGCGCGGGCCGATCAACGGTCCCCTTGGTGCAGGCGGTGCGGCAGCGGCCTCAGGCGATCGGTTCGCAGCATTCGGTCACGGAGGTGTTGGGCGGCTGTCTGTCGCGGCGCATGAAGAAGTAATACAGAGCGCCCGGCACCAGCAGTCCCGGAATCCAGGATAAATCCGTGCCGACCAACCGGGCGATCGGCCCCTTGTAGAAAGACAGACTCATGAACGGAACCTGCAGAAGCAGCGAAAACACGTATACGCCGACGGTCATCCAGTTAATGCGGCCGTAGATGCCGTGCTCATTGAAGATGTCAGCGACGCTGTACTTCCCCTTGCGCACCAGATAGTAGTCCGTGAGGTTGATGGAGCTCCATGGCACCAGCACGTAAATCTGCCCGATCAGGATGTCGCTGAAGTACTCGAAGAACTGGTACTGCGTCGCGATCGCGATTGCCGTGGCGAGCACCACCACAACAAACATGATGAGGAACTTCTCGGTCAACCGCACCCGCATCATCCTGCGCCACCCGGAAAAGACCACAACGAGCGACATGAACGCACTGTAGACGTTCAGGACGTTGATCAGCAGCACGCCCAGGATGACGATGGTGTACACCACGGCACGCCCGCCCCCGAACAATCGAGCTATGCTTTCGGCGGGATTCAGCGCGATAAGCTGGGCTCCACCGGTCATTACGGCCGCGAGTAGCGCACCGAGCAACATGATCAGCAGCGATCCGGCGAGGCCGCCGGCATATGTGAACAGAAACGTACGCTGCGTGCGGATGTCATGCGGCAGATAGCGCGAATAGTCCGCGACGTACGGTCCATAGCCAATGGCGTAGGAGGCGGACTGCGAGATGACGAGCAGGAACGGTGCCATCCGGAACGTTCCACTCGCCGACCACGCGTTGGCAGGCATGGTCAGACCCAGAACGCGTATTGCGGCAACCAGGAATAGAGCGCCGGACGCAAGCGTCAGCACCGCGCCCAGGCGGTGAATCAGCTCATAGCCGATAAACGCAACCACCAGCGATGTGATGCCGAATGCGATGAGTGCGCCGTCGTCGCTCACCGGAACGACCGACTTGATCGCATCGCGCATGACGACGCCATTCGCAGCCGTGAACAAGACATAGGTCGTGACGACTGCCAGAAGAGGCAGTGCCGCGCCGAGCACGCCGAATTGAGCGCGACTCTGGATCATTTGAGGAATCCCGAGATGCGGGCCCTGTGCGGAGTGCGCCGCCATGAATACGGTTCCGACCACATTGCCGATGGCCAACGCGACGAATGTCCAAAACAGGTTGAGCCCGGCAACGATGCCGAGCGTACCGACCACGAGGGTGGTCACCTGAAGATTCGCACTGAACCAGATGCTGAACAGCCGTCGTGGCGAGCCGTACCGCTCATGGTGCGGAATGAATTCTATGCAACGTTGCTCAATCATGTTTGTTCGCTAGTCAGTGCGCCGAGTTGTCATGGATCGGGTTGTTCGCGGCCCCGTCGCTTGGCATTCGGGGCTCACTCCCGGTGCGGCGGACGCAGAGGCGCATCTAACATGGCTCCGTAACGCGGCCGGTCGCGCCGTATTGCCGCCCGAGTGCATCCTTTGGCGGTGGCAGTCGGCCGAGTTCGGCCTCGAGCGCCAAGCCCAGCGAGAGCAGGTGTGCATCACAGCCCGCAGGTCCATCGAATTCCAGCGCGACGGGCAACCCGTCCCGGGTCAAGCCAGCGGGCAGAACCAGTCCGGGCAGACCTGCGGTACTGCCCGGGGCGATGTTGCGGCTGATCGCGACGTCGAATGGAAGGGATTCGCCATCCACTTGGACGTGCAGGTTTTCCTCCTGGGCGGGGCTTTGAAGCAACGGGGCAGGGAGAATGCACGCTGGAAAAACAATTGCGGAAACCCCGCTGCGTCTGAAGTAGTCGCGGTACATCGTGCGCAAGGCGGGTAGATGCACGGCCAGGATCTGCTGATATTCGTGGTCTGGTACGAAGTTCCGACCCCCGAGGTGCATCATCGACTCACCGATGCGGCGCATGGCGGGACTCGAGCGCGCGATGAGTTCCTCGAAAGTCAGCCCAACGTGGTACCGGTGCAGATAATCGGTCATGGTGGGCCGGAAATCATGGAATTGCACCTGGCGGGTGGTGAGCTCTATGAGTCGTTGTAGGTCCGGCAACTCACCCTCAATCAGCTCGGCGCCCGCGCGGCGTAATCCATCGAGGGCACATTCGGCAATACGCGCGACCTCGGGGTCGAGCGCTTTCCAAAAGTAGTGACGAATGATGCCGAGGCGAATTCCCCGCAACGAAGGTGCCACGGCGGCCGGGCCGCTGCCCGTGACCACAGCGCTACCCGTGACCACAGTGTCGAACAGAAGCAGATCCTCCACCGAGCGCGCATGCGGTCCGAGTTGATCGAACACCGTGGTGGTTGGCGCGGTGGCGTCATTCGGATAGCGGCCGGTACTCGGACGAAAGCCGGCAGTGCCGCAGAGCGCAGCTGGAACGCGGATCGATCCCTCGGTGTCCTCAGCAACGCCAAGCGGCGTCATACGGAAGGCCACGCTGGCCGCTGACCCGCCACTGCTGCCGCCGGCGATTCGCGTCGGATCGTAGGGATTGCGTACCGCACCATAGGCAGCATTGTTACTGGTATACCCCCAGGACAGCTCATGCATGTTGGTCTTGCCGAGCACGACTGCGCCTTGGTCCAGAAGAATGCGTACCAGCGGCGCATCTTCCGCTGCCTGAAAGTGTCGCAGTGCGGGGGATCCGGCGGTGGTCGGTAACTGGCGGGTGTTGACGCTGTCCTTTACGGAAATCGGCAGACCGTGCAGCCGTCCGAGTCGCGCGCCGCTGCGCCGTCGTAAATCGCATTCACGGGCGGCCTCGAGCACGAGTTCGGCCCGCAGAGTGATGAATGCATTGAGAGAGCCCCCAGTCTCGCATTGTCGCAGAAGCGCTTGCGCGTAGCTTTCCGCCGTGACCTCGCCGCCAACGAGCGCGCGAATGGCTTCGGCGGCGGTGAGCGCCACCAGCCCGTCGCTTCGCGGGGACGCCCCGGCAGGCTGCCCCACACTCTGGGATGCCGGCGGGGCAATGGACTGAGAAGCCGCGCGAGTCGGTCGCAAGACGCGTTGGTGCGCCGATGAGCTGTCGTCTCCCGACGGCGGATCAGTGTGATCGACCACAGGGGCCTCCGGCGCGGTGGGATTGATGCGGGGCGTGCGTTGTCACGGCAACGGGAACTGGCGGGATTACGCCGGCATTGCGCCAACCCGAAAGCCTCGACGGGGCAGGCGGTGCCCGGGGAGTCGGAACGGGTTCCCTTGGCGCTGTCTCTGCGGTGCTGGGAAGATTAGCGCTGTCTCGTTGCGCGGCGCGCGGGCGCAAGCGGTTGACTGGCGGTTGCTTGCGGTGATCCTGTTCGTTCAATGTCATTCAGTGGCTCGAGCGATCCGTCGCCGCCCGGCCCATGCCCCCATCGGTCAGTCATGCCGACTTACGCGTGCCAGAGAATGTCCGATGCGTCGGCTCTCTGTCGCGACCGTATCGTGTGCTCAGTGAGTCTAGCAATGAGAGGCTGGATGGTAATCCGATGCGAGCCGGCTGGTAAATAAACTTTCCAAGCCACGGATCCCCGGCTGAACGGCGAGGAGCTTCAGTAGGTGGGAGGCGTCACCGCGCTGACGATGACCGCCTTGGATTTGCCCACGTTTCGAAAGCGATGCGGATGAATGCTGTCGAAGTAATAGGCATCGCCTTTGTTGAGTATCTGCGACTGGGTTCCTACGGTGACCTCGATTTCCCCGCTCAGCACGAACCCTGCCTCCTGCGCCTTGTGCGAGAGGCCGACCTGTCCGGTGTCGGCGCCGACTTCGTAGGTCTCATACATCATGAGGATCTGCCGGTCGGGATGATTTCCCCCGACCATGAGATAGGAGATGGAGTGTTCCTCGCCGATCTCCAGCAGTTGCTCGTGCGAGTAGAAGGGCGAATACGGAACACTCGGCTCGATTCCGTGTAAAAACCCGGTCAGTGTCGTGCCTAGTGCATCGGCAATGGCGGCCAGGGTATCTATGGTGGGACTCGTGCGGTCCCTCTCGATCAGCGAAATCGTTGCATGTGATATCCCTGAGCGGGAAGCGAGTTCGCGCACCGACAAATTGCGTCGGGCGCGCAGCTCCTTCACGTGACGACCAATTCGCGGCATGGACATCTCACGCAGGGAAAAAGTGAGGTGGTAACTATACTGAACACATCGATCCTCGGTCAATTCTGCCGACCCGACTCCACGTGTCGTAAACAAGTCGTCGCCACGCGCGTATCCGGCTCGTGAATGCCCATCACCATGGTTCGGGGCGCTGTGCCGTCTGGGCAACGAGGATAGTTTACTTGACGCTCACCGTGAGCGGACTAGTACCGGCGATGGCTCGTACCTAGACTCGCTCCGCTCTCACGCGAAGTCTCCACGAGGATCCAAGGCGGCCATATGAAATCCGTCCAGTCGAAGGTCGAGTACCTGAAGGCGCCGAACGGCGTTCACGAAAAGGAAATGGGAGAAATTGAGGCCGCAGTGCGGGAGATCATCCGTGCGGTCAGGCAGAGCGGTGACGATGCAGTCCGGCAGTATTCCCGGGCGTTCGATCGCTACGAGGGCTCCGCGCTAGAGTATTCCAAGGCCGAGCGCGAGGCGGCGGTAGCCAGTCTCGATAAGCAGACGCGGGCGGACACTGAATTCGCAATCGCGCGTGTCGGGGCGTTTGCCAAGGCGCAGCTCGGAACCATGCTGCCGCTCGAATTCGAGGAGATTCCCGGTGTTCACCTCGGGCATCGGGTCATCCCGATCGAGCGGATCGGCGCCTATGTTCCCGGTGGGCGATATCCGCTCCTGTCCGCGCCGATCATGAGTCTGGTGCCCGCCAAGGTGGCCGGCTGTGACGAGGTGATTGCCTGTCTGCCTCCCAATGCGCATGTCGCGATGGTGGCCGGATGCCACCTTTCCGGGGCGGATCGCATTTTCCGCGTCGGTGGCGCTCAGGCAGTGGCGGCGATGGCCTATGGAACGCAGACCATTCCAGCGGTGGACAAGATCGTCGGGCCGGGTAACGCATACGTCAATGAGGCAAAGCGGCAGGTGTTCGGCGCCGTTGGCATAGATCAGCTGGCGGGGCCTAGCGAGATATTCATTGTCGCCGATGACAGCGCAGACCCGCAGATCGTCGCGACCGATCTGCTGGCGCAGGCGGAGCATGACGTACACACGCGAGTCGGTCTCATCACAACGGATCGCGCGCTGGCGGAAGCGACGCTCAAGGAGGTGGAGCGACAGCTCACCACGCTGCCCACTGCGGGTGTCGCAGGTGTCGCATGGCGCAACGCGGGGGAAATCGTGGTGTGTCCGGATGAGGCGACGATGATCGAGTACTCGGACTACGTCGCGGCGGAGCACCTGCAGGTGCACACGCACGCTCCTCACGCAACGGCGCGACGTCTGCGCAATTACGGTTCGCTGTTCATCGGGCAGCGTGCGAGCGTGGTCTATTCGGACAAGTGCTGCGGAACGAATCATACGCTGCCGACGATGCGAGCCGCCCGCTACACCGGCGGATTGTGGGTGGGATCGTACGTCAAGGTATGCACGCATCAGTGGCTGGACCGGGCCGGCGTCGAGGCGGTCGCGGCCACGGCGATTCGCCAGAGTGCGACCGAGGGCATGGAAGGTCATCGTCGAGCGGCAGCCATACGCCTGGATCGGCACCTCTGAGGCCGACTGTCACGGCGAGCGCAGCAAGCGGACACCAATACAATTCGGGGGGTAGAGAATGAACGCGAAAGTCTATTACGCTGTGACGGCGATATTGGGCGGTGTATCCGTTGGCGCTTATGCGCCACGGGCGACTGCCGGGAGCTCAAGCGCCGTCGTAGCATCCGTGCCCGCCACCGTCGCGAGCACGACGCCGTCCGGCGCGAGCCCGCAAAGCGGTGAGGGTGTCTCCCAGGGCTTGGCCGAGGTGGTCGTGACCGCGACACGGCATAGCCGCAACATCCAAGAGGTGCCGATCACGATGCAGGCCCTCACCGGACGCGCGCTCAGGCAGCTGCATATTACTTCGTTCGAGGATTACGTCCGGATGCTGCCGAATCTTACGTCGGCAGACAATGGACCGGGCCAGAACGAGATCTTCATGCGCGGCGTCTCAGCGGGATCTCAGGCCACCCAGTCGAGCGGTATCGTAGGCTTCTGGCCGAACGTAGCGGTATACCTGGATAACCAGTCGGTGCAGCTCCCCGGGCAGAACATGGACATCTATGCGGTTGACATGAATCGCATCGAGGTGCTGGAGGGGCCGCAGGGCACATTGTTCGGTTCAGGCGCTGAGGCGGGTGCGATCCGCTATATCACCAACAAACCGAAACTTGACGTGGTAGAGGGAAGCGCAACGGGGGATTATGGCGTTACTGCTCATGGTGACCCGAACACCGCCGTCACGGGGGTTTTGAACCTCCCGCTGATTCCGCATCACTTCGCCATGCGATTCGTCGCGTATAACGATCGGCAGGGCGGGTACATCAATAACGTGCCGGGGACCTTCACCCGGCGCAACACGGACCTCGGCATTCACTACGCGAACTTCCCGGCTGTGAACGGACAGTGCCCAGATGGGCTGCCGAACAGCGGGTACTGTGTGCCGCCGGGTAGTCCGATCGCCAATAACGTGAACCTGGTCCGCAACCACATGAATCCGGTGACCTACCAGGGAGGGCGGATCGAGGCGCTATACCGGTTCAATGACGACTGGAATCTGCTGGTCACGCAGCTCTATCAGAACCTGGACGCCGAGGGAGTGTTCTACGAGTTCCCGAATGCCCCCGACGGGGCCAAGCTGAACCCCCTCGAGGTCGTGGTGTTCACTCCGACATACCACACCGACCGGGACTCGAACACCGCCTGGACATTGAAGGGAAAGGCCGGTCCCCTCAGCCTGATTTATACCGGTGGACTGCTGACCCGGAATCTGGATACCCAGGCGGACTACACCAACTATGCGCGCGGCGTGTACGGCGATTACTACCAGTGCTTCGGGCCGGGTTCAGGTGGCAACAACAGTCTGGCGCCGACGTGCTTCTCGCCGGTCGGTCCGGTGAAGGAGAGTCTGCGGAACCGGGTTACCCAGAACGAGCTGCGTGTGCAGACGCCGGACAGTTGGCGTCTGCGCGGGATCGTGGGATTGTATGAGGAAGATAACGTCATCCGCGAGCGGACGGCGTATTACAACGAGACGGTGCCCGCGTGTACCTCGAACGGCGCGCCCGGGACGCCAGGAAATTCGGGTTGCTTGTCGATCGCCGGAACGTTCCCGGGGACTTCCGCCCAGAACCCCGGTCTGCAGGGTCCGGGAGTCGACTTCGACAGCGATGCCCGACGGGAGACGAAGCAGATCGCGGAATTCGCCTCGGTGAGCTTCGATCTGACGCGTGAACTGACGCTTACCGCAGGCGTGCGGCATTTTCTGTTCCAGAACAGTCTGACTGGCAATACGCTCAGCGCGTTTGGATGTTTCGAGGCGGGAGCGCCACCCACCGGGTGCCATAACCCGGCGTTCTCGACCAATCTGACCGCTCAGAACCTGCGCGACACCGAGCAGGGCTGGCGCTCACAGGCGAACCTTTCCTGGCATGTCAATCCGCTGTTGTTCGGTCATCATCAGCACATCCTGACGTACATGACGTTCTCGCAGGGGTTCCGGCCAGGTGGGTTTAATCAGAACAGCGGGGCGCCGCACGGACCTGGCCCGGACGGACAGCCGCAGTACATCATCCCGCGTGCCTACCATCCGGATACATTGAACAATTATGAGGTGGGCTGGAAGACGGATTGGCATCTGCTGAACCGTTATTTTCAGTGGAATACGGCGTTCTACCGCGAGGATTGGAAGAATGTGCAGATCGCGTTCTTCGACCCCGGGTTTACCGGCACCGTATTCTTCGATGCGAACGGCCAGAATTTCCGCATCAACGGTGCGGAGACTTCGTTCATTGCGCAGATCTGGCGGGGCCTGAAATTCCAGGCGTCCGGTGCGTGGAACAGCAGTGAGCAAACAAATTCGCCCGTGTTCATCGACAACAATCCGGCCAGCGTCAATTACGGCAAGCCGATCACGGAGCTGTGCAGTTCAAGCGGTACGAACTGCAGTGCGCTCATAAACCCGTTCGGGCCGCGTGGCGCCCCGACCGCGGATTCGCCGCCGGTGCGGTTCACGTTCTTGCTGAGCTACGATTTCCCGATCGACACTGCTTACTATTTCCGCTCACTCAACGGGGCGGTGGGACACCTGCAGGTCGGCGTGCAGCATCAGGGGCACTCCTTCACGCAGGCGGGATCGAACCCACCGTTTGTTCCAGGAGTGACGGTGGGAACAGCGCGCATCCGGTTCGTAGATCCGGCCTACACGACGCTCGAGGCCTCTGCCGGAGTGTCCAAGGGACACTGGTCGTTCAGTGTATATGGCCAGAATCTCACGAATTCGAATGTGAGTGTGTTCACCAGCACGGACCAGTTCATCGTGGCGCAGACGCCATTGAGGCCGCGCGTCATCGGCGCGAGGTTCGGATATACGTTCTAGTTCGCCGCGCAGGTGTCGATGAATCGTGGGGCGGCCGCCGCTGACGGGCGGCCGCCCCACTGTGACACAGCACGTGCTCAGCAGCGCTGGACCAGGGCGCGGTTCACGATCCGTTCGGCGTCGCGAACCACGTTTTCGAGGTGCTCCGTGCCCTGGAAGCTCTCGGCATAGATTTTGTAGAGATTCTCGGTACCCGACGGTCGCGCCGCGAACCAGCCGCTGCGTGCGATGACCTTCAGACCGCCGATCGAAGCGCCGTTTCCAGGCGCCTGCGCCAGCCTGTCAATGATCGGTTCTCCGGCGAGCGTGGTCTCCGTGACTGCCTGAGGAGCGAGTTTGGCGAGAGCGGCCCTTTCTCGCGCCGCGGCCGGTACGTCGATCCGGGTGTAGTGGGGTGTGCCGAGGGTCTCGGCCAGTCTGAGGTAGTGCTCACCGGGGTCCTTGCCGGTCACCGCGGTGATCTCCGCAGCCAGCAAATCCATGACGGGTCCGTCCTTGTCCGTCGTCCAGGCAGCCCCATCCTGTTGCAGCAGGCTGGCGCCTGCGCTTTCCTCGCCACCGAAACACAGGGAGCCCTCGAGCAGTCCCTCTGCGAACCATTTGAAGCCGACCGGTACCTCATAGAGCCGGCCTCCGAGGTGGGCGACGACTCTATCGATCAGGCTGCTGCTGACGACGGTCTTGCCGACGGGTGTGCCGGGCCGCCAGCGGGGACGGTGGGTGAGCAGATAGTCGATCGCGACGGCGAGGAAGTGATTGGGGTTCATCAGACCCATCGCGGGCGTCACGATACCGTGCCGGTCGGAGTCTGGGTCGTTGCCGAATGCGAGTCGGAAGCGATCCTTGAGCGCGACGAGCCGGGCCATCGCATAAGGGCTGGAGCAGTCCATGCGGATTTTGCCGTCGTGATCGAGCGTCATGAAGGCGAATTGTGGATCGACTGAACGGTTAACCACTTCGATGTCGAGGCCATAGCGCTCGTTGATCGG
>JAKBBE010000063.1 GCA_021826035.1 Pseudomonadota bacterium
TCCTGCGCGCCGCGGCGCTGCAGCGCGCCGCCGGCAACCCCAGCGCGGTGGCGGCGCTTGCCCAGTTGGTACCGGCCTACACCGCGCAGCCGTTCGGCAACGACATGGCCGGTCAGACCCTGCAGGCAAAGCTGCGCGGACTGAGCTGCAACGACGTGCTCGTGCTCGTCAACGGCAAGCGCCGGCACACGACCGCCAACATCGAGGTGGACAGCGGTCCTTACCAGGGCTGCGCGGGTACGGACCTGAACTTCATCCCCGTGGCGGCCATCTCGCGCATCGAGGTACTGACCCAGGGCGCAGCCGCCCAGTACGGCAGCGGCGCCGTCGCCGGGGTCATCAACATCATCCTGAAAAAGAGCGCCTCGGGCGGGACGCTGAGCGGCACCTACGGCGGCTACATGGACGGCGGGGGTGTCACCGGGGATGTGTCAATGAACGCCGGCTTCGCGCCGCTTAAGCACAGCTACTTCAACGTCACCGCCGAGTTCCATCACCACGGCACCAGCAACCGCAGCGCGGTGGACGAGCGGGTGGTGAACCCGGCGAACCTCGCCAGCTACCCGAACTCGAACATGCCGCAGATCGCCGGCTACCCCTATCTCGGCGCCGAGGAGGGCGATGGACAGTACGACCTGAAGCTCTTCGAGTTCAATTCCGGCGTGCACTTCGCGGATGGCCTCACGTTCTACACGTTCGGCACGTACGGACTGAAGCGCGCGGCATCCTTTCAGAAGTATCGCCTGCCGAGCAAGGTGTCCTTCACCGATCCGACCACGGGCGTGACGACCTACCCGTTCCCGTTCGGCTTCCTGCCGCAGGAGGCGACCCGCGAGACCGATTTCTCCGCCACCGTGGGCCTGAAGGCCGTGTGGGCCGGCTGGCACTGGGATCTGAGCACCACCGACGGCCGCGATCACCTCGAGATCGACACGCTGAACTCGGCCAACGCCGGGGTCTATGCCGCCACCGGCCAGTCCACCCCGCTCAACTACTATGACGGGTACCTGCAGGCGGCGCAGTGGACCTCGAACCTGGACGTGGACCGCGGCTTCGAGGTCGGTCTCGCCAGACCCTTGAACGTCGCGTGGGGCGTGCAGTATCGCCAGGACAGCTACTCGATCGGTGCCGGTATCCCGATCTCCTACCTCGACGGCGGCGCGCAGTCCTACCCCGGCTTCACCCCCACGGACGCCGGCATCCATGACCGGCACGTGTCGGCCGCGTACGTCGACCTGGCAATCCGCCCCGTTGGCCGGCTGCACCTGGATGTGGCCGGCCGCTACGAGCATTACAGCGACTTCGGCACCGCCACCGTCGGGAAATTCACCGGCCGCTACGAGCTCACCCCACGCCTCGCGGTGCGCGGCACGGTGAGCAGCGGGTTCCGGGCGCCAACCCTCGCCGAAGAGTATTACTCCTCGACGAACGTAACCCCGAGCAGCGCATTCGTGCAGCTGCCGCCAAACTCCCCGGGCGGGCGCCTGCTCGGGCTCGGCAACGGCCTGACGCCCGAGCACTCCATCCAGTACAGCCTCGGGGTGGTCTGGCGACCGACTCCGGGAGTCATTGGCACTCTGGACCTGTACCGGATCAACATCACCCACCGGATCGTCGCCACGGGCAACCTGTACGGCACACTGAACGGCGTGCCGCAGCCGTCGGCCGCCGCGATCGATGCGGCGATCAGCGCCAATGGCAACCAGCTCGACCCGAGCGTGCTCGCCACGGGCACCACCGGCGTCACCCTGTTCGCCAACGGGCTCGACACCGCCACCCAGGGCGCGGACCTGAGCTTCGTGCTGCCCGAGGACTACCACTTCGGGCACGTCGAATGGTCTCTCGGGGCGAACTACAATGAGACCACCGTCACCCGCGTGCCGCTCACTCCCGCCTCACTCGCTGGACTGACCCTCTATGACGCCACCGCGCTTTCTGACCTCAGCACCGCGAGCCCACGGTACGTCATCAATCTCGGCGGCCTGTGGACGGAGCGCCGCCTCTCGGTCGATCTGAAGGAGCAGATCTACGGCCCGAGCTCGGAATGGGAGAACGATGACGGCGACAACCCGGCCAACGTGCCGCTCTATTTCAAGTCCACGATCAAGGTGACGCCGATTACGGATCTGGATCTGGGCTATCGCCTGCATCACCACATCACGGTCCACGTGGGCGCCGTCAACCTGTTCAACCGCTACCCGAACCGCTACAACGCCACCCTCCTCGCCCACTACAACACGTTCCGCTACGGCGACACCCTCGGGGTCTTCCAGTACCCCATGTTCTCCCCCTTCGGCATCAACGGCGGGTTCTACTACATGCGCGCCAGCGTTCGCTTCTGAGACACCCCGGTCCGCCGTGTCTGTACGCCCCGGAGGCCCGCGAGTCGCGGCGGCACAAGGCGACGATGCGCTCGAGCCCGCGCACCGCTTGAAATGGCCGCGGCACGAGGTTCCGCGTTGCGCCCTCAGCGAGGCACCGCATCATTTGCCGCCACGCCCAGATCCGCATCAAACCCGGACCTGCGTAGCGTGTAGGCCTCGAGTTCCCGTTCAAGGCGCATGCGCCGGGCCAACCGCCGCAGGCGGCGGCGACGAGTTCCGTGGACTCCTGGGCAGCTCAAGTCCAGGTTTGGTCGAGTCCATCCCTCGGCGGAGGAGCACGGCCAAAACTGGCTGATCAGAAATCAGCTCATGTAAGCTACTACTTGACACAAGTCCGCCATCCGCTTACACTACCTCCGTGCTGAAGAGCTTCAGGAACAAGGCACTTGCGGAACTGTGGTCCAGTGGATCATGCCGGAAAATTGACGGCAGGTTGCACGCGCGCATCTTGCGCAGGCTGGACAGATTGGATGCCGCCACAGCGGTGAAGCAGATGGATGTGCCAGGCTTTGATTTCCACCCCCTGCATGGCATGCCCCAGCGTTACTCTGTGCACGTCAATGGACCCTGGTGTCTGACGTTCGAGTTTGAAGGCGGGGACGCGCTGCGCGTGGACCTGGAGCAATACCATTAGCTGGAGAACTGCTATGGCCGAAATCATTGCAAAACGGAATCCAAAGCGCTGTCCTACCCATCCGGGTGCGCTGCTGCGCGAAGACATCCTGCCGGCGCTGAAGCTGCCCAAGACGGCGATCGCGGATGCGCTCGGCATCTCCCGGCAGCACCTGTATGACATCCTGCGCGAGCGCAAGCCGGTCTCTGCCGAGGTTGCAGTCCGCCTCGGCGCGGCCTTCGGGGATGGCCCTGACGTGTGGCTGCGCATGCAGGCTGCCTACGACGCGTGGCACGCCTCGCTCAAGGTCGACGTCAGCAAAGTTCCGCGCCTCGCAGCGTAGCCACATCAACCCCGGGGCCCGAGCCCGTCTCGCGACGATCAGCGTGCTACCCGCGGTCGCTGCTTTCGGGCGATGTCTCACGTTGTTCATCGCGTGCGCCGCGAATCGGCGCTCTCCCTCGTGCGCCGCCCGGACGGGCGGCGCATCTTGACACCTTCACATGCCAGGACCGCATTGCGAAAAGAGCCGCGATGCAACGTCACCGGAGCATCGGAAACGCTGACCACGATTGATGTTGCGCTGAGCCGTGCGTCAGATCTTGTGACCAAGGCGGACTGATCCTGCCGAGCACACCCGGGTTCATTTTGCCGAGCGCCGCAGCAGGCACTGATCCATGCAGCTGCGGCACCGCTTCGCAGATGACGCAATCCAGTCGGGCCCGCTGGCCAGCTCTCCCGTCCTCCTCTCCTGGCAGGGCTTTACGATTGCTGCGCCCGATCGCGCCACCTGCCCATCACTGTGACCACGTGCCGCGCACCCAGGCGCTTCGCGCTAGTCCGATCCCATCCGCTGCGCAACGGCACGCACTGACACAGGAGTTCGCTTGTACAACACCTGGTCCACTCTGCCGAGCCCGGTGGCCGCCTCGATGCCCTGCGGCCGGAACACCAGTGCCTGCAGGAAATCCGCCTGCGCGTGGTACCAATGCCCGCCGGCAATGGCCGCCAGCCCCGCGCGGACCGCCTTGCGGTAACCCACGCTGCGGAAACTGCGCCGCGCGCGCGTCAGGGCAGCCCTGGCCGGCGAATCGTGCGGCGCACGGGCGACCACTCGGTTGAAATAGTGCGCGGCGCGCGAATAATCGCCGGCCTGCTCCGCCCGGCGGCCCTGACTCAGCAGCGGTAGCACAGCGCTCGGCGCGTGAGCCCCTCCCCGGCTCGCCGGCGACTTCCGACCGCCACCATCGATCCGCATTGCCAACGCGAACGCCCGCGCCGCCGTGCGCTGCCGTCCCGCGGCGAGTGCCGCCTCTCCGGCTGTGACCTGCGCCGTCACGGCACGCGGTGCCTGCTTGCGCATACGCTTAAGCAGAGCCGCGGCGGCGAGCCAGTGCCGGCGTGCGGCCACGGACCGGCGCGTCTGCTCTGCCGTGCGTGCCTCGAGAACCTGCTGCTTCGCTGCCGCAAAATCGCCCGCGTCCCAGGTTGCAGCGCCGCGTGCCGCCAGATTGCTCAGCCGCCTTTCGATCCGCACACCGCGCACCGTCGGGGAGCCCGAGCTCGGCGCACCCGGTGAACCCAGTGAACCCGACGAACTCGGCGCGCTCGAAGAGTCCGGCAGAGTCGCCGGACTCGGCGGGCTCGGGGGCACTGTCGGACCGACCTCGCCAGCCGGCGCACTGCCGTCGCTCGGACGGCCCTGCAACTGCGCCACGACCGTGGACAATGCCTTCGGGAGATTGTCACCGGACAACGGGCCACTCCCCCACAGCGTCACGGCCGCACCGCCCACCGCGCAGATCAGTCCGAACGTCAGGAAACGTCCGCGATGCCGCCGTGGCCTTCGAGCGCTGTACCGTCCGGGTCGCTCCCACGGCTCCGACAGGGGCATTGCGCGCAGTGCGGGCACCTCATCCAGGTACGGATTACTCGACATTGCGATCTGCGGCGGCTCGCGCACGACGTTGCTCACCTCCGGTTGCGGCTCGGCTGCGGCGCCTTGCGGCGCGACCTCCGCTCGCGCAGGCGCAGCGATTGCCACGCTCTCGGCCGCCGCCGCCACCGCATCCAGCGGGTCCGGCGGCGCCAATGGCCTGCGGTCATCGGCGCGCGCAGACTCCGTCGGTGCGGCGGAAAGATCAGCGAGCTCGGTCAGGTCGAGCGCCAGCGTCGCGTTCAGCGTCAGCTCGAGCGCCTCGGCCACCTCGTGCATGCTGCCGGGCCGCTCATCGACACGCTTGGCCAGCATCTGCATGACCAGCTCGATCAATTGAACCGGGGCCCGGCGGGCCGGAACGAGTTGCGGCACGGTGCCGCTTTGGATCTGACCGGCATCGAAATTGGGAAAGTACGGTTGATGTCCCGCGAGCAACTCGTAGGCGAGCGCCCCGAAGCCGTAGATGTCATCGGCCGGATTGGGAGGCTCGCCGCGCAGCTGCTCCGGACTCGCCGTGAACGGCGAGCCACCGCACGCCCGCGCGACGTCCTGTTCCGCACCTGAGCCGCGCAGCACGGCGGCGACTCCGAAGTCAGCGAGTTTAATCTGCCCGGAGCTGTCGAGCAGCACGTTGCTCGCCTTGAGATCCCGGTGCACCACGCCCCGCGAGTGTGCATAGCCAAGCGCAGCGGCGACCTCGAGGAGCACCGGAACGATCTGCAGATACCCCATGCCGCGCAGCGCGGTGAGATTGCCGCCATCGGCCAGCTCCATCGGCAACACCAGACAATCCTCGATCCGCTCCGGAGGCAGGACCCGCAAAATCCCTTTGTGCCTCAGCAGGGCCAACATCCCGTACTCTCGCTCCAGTGCCGCCCACGCCTTCGCGGAGTCCGCCGCGTTCGCATCGATAATCTTCAGCGCAAGATCGACGTCGGCCGTCTCATCGCGGACCCGCCACACCTCGCCCTGACCGCCCGCGCCGAGCCGGTCAATCAGCGTGAAGCGACCGAGCCTTCGCATCTGAACCGCTGCTTGAACCTGCGACATGATCTCCTCCTGTTAAGTCGCCCGGCGTCTCAACTCGAGTTACCTCACGAGTTGCATCACGAGTTGATGCGGACTTCAGGGCCGACCGTAGCACCGATCCCGGCTCGAGCGCGAATGTCGCTGTTCATGAACATAATCCAATCCGCGACAAACCGCGCGAAGCTGAACGGCAGCCAAACAGCGTGGGTTGGAGCAGCGCTCGATCACTCGAGAAGCCCGGATCGCGAATTCGAGACGTTGAGGATCAGCTGCACCGTGTTCCCGCTGACCCACGTGACGACTGGAGTCTGCCGCTCGGATCGCTCGAGCGCCGTGCTCGCGATGCTCTGCCGTGGCTCGCGCAATCTTGAGGCGGCATCCGTGACGACGCATTGCACATCCACATCAGCCACATGATCGTCACAGGGTGATGACCCGGTCAGGATGCCGCGCTCCTTCAAGCTCACCATCGATGTCACCCGGGACCACGCGGCAGCGAAGTGGGCAAGACGCGCCGGTGCGCCGTCCGCGCGAGTGGGCGTGCGCCGCTGCACGACGGCTCGATCACCCCCTGAGAGCGGCCGCAGAGCGAACCCCGACAATCGGACTGCGAGCACGCGCGCATTGCATCCGACTAATATTTTAGTTGCCTTTTGACTAAATCTTTAGTTATGGTGACGGGGACATGAAGCCACGGATCCGAAAGGCTGGGCCTCGCCGGACACTCACCGCCGTCGAGTTGGAGATGATGAACATCATCTGGCGATTGGGTGCCTGCACGGTCACGCAGGTGAAGGAAGCGCTCGCGCCCGGACGCAAGCTCGCCTACACCAGCGTCTCGACCATCATCCGCATTCTCGAGCAGAAGGGAGTCGTAACCAGCGCGAAGGCCGGGCGCGGTCACCTCTACTCGGCCGCGATGTCCAAACAGGCGTTTCAGGCCCTGAGTCTGGCTCACCTCGTCGAGAGCGTCTTTGACCGGACCCCGAGCCTCCTGGTGCAGCGACTACTCGACAGCGACAGCCTGAGCGAACAGGAGCTCGACCACATTCGCGCGCTGCTGCGCGCTCAGGACCGATGAATGTACCTGAGGTCGGCTCCCGGAGTGCCCCTCGCGGAGTACTACGTCTGCGCCAACGTGCTCCTGGTCGCCGCGGCGCTCGCCCTCGCGGCAATTCGCGCACTCAGCGCCACGCTGCCTCGACCCATCGCCTACCGCCATCTGCTCCACATCGGCCGTGTGCTCGCCGTTGCGGCACTGCTCCTGCCCGCACTCACGGCGTCGCGCCACGAACCGGCTCTCTCGCTGCTGAGCGCCCAGATCTGGTCGGCTCCCTCGATGCAGACACGCGCCGCGGCGCTCCCCACTGCCGCCCGAATGGAGGTGGCCCTTGCCTCACGGCATGCCTTCCTTCCGCTGGCCACCGCTGAACGGGCTGCACTGCTGTGCGTCACCGCCGGTCTGCTGATCACGTTGCTGCCGCTGTGCACCGACACATGGACCACCTGGCGCGCGCTGCGCAACGCGCACGCTGTCCGGCGGATCGGCCGCATTCGGGTGCTCATATCGGAACGCGAGAGCGTACCCTTTGCGCTCTGGACGCCCCGACAGGCGGCCATCGTGCTCCCGGCGGCTTTAGTGCTGCATGCTACCGATCTTCGCATGGCGCTGCGGCACGAAGCGCAGCATCACCGTCAAGGCGATACCCGGTATCTGTACCCGGCGCTGCTCCTGCGCGCACTCTTTGGCCTGAACCCGGCGGTGCACTGGCTCGTACGGCAATTCGGCTCGCTGCAGGAATACGCCTGCGACGACGCACTGGCCCGGCGCCCCGGGCATTGCGCACGCACCTACTGCGCCTGCCTGCTGCGCGTGGCTGAATCCACCCGCTCCCCGGCACGGCCATCACTGCGCTCATGCATGGCCTGCCAGCGGCCCTCCACGCTCGCCAGGCGCATCGCGGCCGCACTGAGACCCCCAGCCCATCCGCTGAGCGCACCGGCGGCGGTGACTGTGGGAGTGCTGCTCATTGCCCTGCTTGCCTCACTCACCGCGGTCGTCGGTCGCCCCATCCAGGATCGGCGCATCTCGCGCACTGTTGCATTGCGGCTTGCCGCCACCGCCGCTCGAGACTCCCCCATTCCCCTCGACATCAATCGAGCGGTCGTCGCGCAGCTGAACTTGCTACTTGGCACGCCGAATGGGCGCGCCTTTCTGCGCTCGGGTCTTGCCCACATGCGCCGTCACCGACAGCAAGTTCTCGCGGCCCTAAGGCGGCTGGACCTGCCGCCCGAGCTCATGGCCGTTCCCTTCGTGGAATCCGGCTACCGCAACGTCGCGCTCACGGGCGACCCGGGCGCTGGCGTGTGGCAGATGATCGGGCCGACCGCCCGGCATTACGGCCTCGAAGTCACTGGCAGTTACGATGAGCGCTTGAACGTCCGCGCGGAGACCGCTGCTGCAACGCGCATGCTTGCGCAGCTCTATGCCCGGTTCCACAACTGGCCCCTCGCGGTGATGGCATACAACACTGGGGTCGCGCGCGTCGAAGCGGGCATCCGCGCCACCCATTCCGACGATGCCTGGGCGCTCTATCGCGCCGGGTTCCGCAACGACCCGGACTACCTGGCCCGCACGATCGCGATGATCGTGATCCTCGCGCACCCGCAACTGCTGCATTGACGCGCAAACGGCCTGCCAGACTCCCAATCGCTCCAATCGCAGGCAACGGAACGACCCATCCATGAATATCACTGCCTCCGCCGCAGCGGAACGCTACGCGCCGAACGGCCCTCGGCGCCTCGACGGCATCGATCTGATCCGCGGCCTGTCGATCATTGCGGTCGTGCTTCTGCACATCAGCATCTTCGCGCACCGCGATCACGTCGAGGTCGGCGCGAGCCTGCCCCGATGGCTGCATTATCTGATCTTCTGGAATGGCGACAATGGCGTTTCGGTCTTCTTCGTCGTATCGGGGTTCCTGATCACTCTGATAGCCATACGTCGTTTCGGGTCGCTCGGACAGATTCGCCCCGGCCGATTCTATCGCCTCCGCTTCGCGCGAATCGCGCCACCGCTGCTGCTCGTGCTCGTCGTGCTGAGCATCCTGCATCTCGCCGGAGTGAGCTATTTTCGCATCCGGCCCCAGGTTGCAACGCTGCCTGCGGCCCTGCTGTCCGCGCTCACCTTCAATCTGAACTGGTTCGAGGCCGTACACGGCTGGCTGCCGCCCTGTTGGACGGTCCTCTGGTCGCTGTCCGTCGAGGAGGTCTTCTACCTCCTCTTTCCGCTGGCCTGCCTGTTGTTGTGGCGACGCCCCGCGGCACGCATGGGATTGTTCGCGCTGCTCCTGGGGCTGATCGCGGTCGCGCCGTTCGCGCGTACCGATCCCGCCGCGAACGCGATCTGGCAGGCTCAGTCCTACTTCAGCAACCTCGACGCCATCGCGCTCGGATGTCTGACCGCTGTCGTGACCGACCGGTGTCTGCGCAATGCGCGGCTGATGCACACGCCATGGCCGCTGCTCGCACAGATCGCCGGGGCGCTGCTGATGCTGATGATCGCCGTGTGGCCGTGGCCCAGCACGCTTGCCGGGTGGCATTTCAAGAAGACCCTGGCCGAGGAGGGAACCGATGTGACAGTCCTGATCATCGGGACGGCGTTGTTCATCTGGGGCAGCGTGCTGCGAGGGGCGCGGGGCGCCGCCTGGCTCGAGCCGGTCCGCTGGTTCGGCCGGCACAGCTACGAGGTCTACCTGACCCACGAGTTTGCCGTCATCGCGGTGCTCACGGCTTTTGACCACGGTCCGGTCATCGTCTGGCTCGCAGCCGTGTTCGCGCTCAGCGCGCTGCTCGGCTGGCTGTTCGCACGATTCTTCTCCGAGCCCCTGAATCGTACCCTGCGCGGCGCCGCTGCTGCGTTTGGCGCGCCCGCTCTCGCTCGGCACTAGACCTGCCGCCCGAGCGCGCTGCCGCTGTCTTCCCGGGATCGTACCGGCGACGCCCACGCACCGGCCGATTCGCATCAGCTCGATACTCGGCGCTTGCGACAGACTGTGCTCGCTCGGCGCTGGCACGGTGACTCGCGATCGCACCGGTCTCGATCCTGTCGACCGGCACAGCCCGACACTCCCGGCTCATTATGACAACTTCGCACACGCCGACACGCCTGGAATCCTCGCGCTCCCGTGCCTTCGCCCGAGAGACTGCTGCGGCGGGTATTTGTACGTACGCGCCCGCGACCGCTCCTGAGGCATCCTCTCGTTACGATGCGCACCGCGGCGCCGCCCCGGCGGGCGATCCGGGCAAATGTCACCCCGCGGCGCGGCACGGCGCCCCAAAAAGGGTCTGGATGTTATTCTCTTTAAACTGTCAGATTGAGCGGCGCACCGCGGGCGGCGCGCCAGCCACAATAGCAACACGGCCAACACCATGCGTCTGACCTTCATCGGTTGTCCGTTCAAGACCTCCTACGGGGTCTACGTCGACGCGCTGCGTGGCGCCCTGCAGGCGCACTGCGGCGAGAGCATCGAATGGGTCGCCTCGAACTGCGGCTGCGGCGATCCCGTCGAGCGCGATCGGCACTTCCAGACCCGGCCGACCGCCTACTTCGAGATGCGCCATGTCGGGGACTACGAGTCGAGCTCGCCCTGGAAGCGCTGGCTGCGCCGCAACGCGCGCAGCCTGTCCTACCGCGTGCGCGCGCGGCGCTACGCGCGCCTCAGCGGCAATCGCGAAGTACTGCACTTCCAGCAGACGCTAAACGCCTATGGCGCGATGGCCGCACTGCACTGGCTGCGCACGCCAAGCCCGGCGGCCAAGGTGGTCACGCTGCACGAGATCGATCCCTACCAGGGGAAGTTCCCGCAAGTCAACCAGGTTTACAACCTTGCCAATGCGTTGATCGTGCACAGCGGCGAGCTGCGCGAGCGGTTGCTCCAGCTCGGCGTGCAGGCCTCGCGCATCCACCTGCTGCCCTATGGCACGGAGGTTGGAGAGCCTCCCGGGGGCGCGGCACGCGAAGGCCTCGTGTTCTACGGCGGACACCACCTGCTCTCCGGCAAGGGCCTCGATGCACTGCTGTCGGCGATGGGCCGACTGCGCGCGCGGCTGGCAGAGCGCGCGCCGCGCGTGCGGATCCACGGTCACTACGGCACCGACACACCGCCCGAGGCACTTAAGCTCGCCGCCTCGAGCGGCGCGGCCGAGCAGGTGATCTGGCTCAATCAGATCGAGGAGGCGGCCGTCGCGTCGCTGTACCGCTCGGCCGAGATCGCGGTGCTGCCCTACACGGGCAGCTTCGCGGGGCTCGCCGCGGGTGCCGCGGCCGCCAACGGTGCCGCGGTGATCGGCACCCGTCGCGCCGGCCTGCCGGAGCACCTCGGCGAGTGCGCGGTGTGGGTCGAGGAAAACCAACCCGCGCAGCTCGCCGAGGCCATCGAAAGGCTGCTCACCGAGCCCGCGCGACGAGCCGAACTCGCCACCCGCGCCTACTCGCGGGCCCGCGAGCGACTCGGCTGGCCGAGCGTAGCGGAGCAGACCTTCGCGGTCTACCAGTCTGCGTTACGCGACCGCGCTGCCCGGAGTGAGTGAGCGGCACCGCCGCCATGCGGGCGATCCATCACGATGGCTACGAGGGGTTCCTCAGGAGCGAGCCCGCGTGGCGCACACTCGCCGCGCAGCTCGAAGCCCCGCAGTTCTTCCACGCCTACGACTGGTACGCGGCATATTTCGCGCACCTGAAGCCCACGGACGGGCCGATCGGCGTCATTGAGTTGCAGGATGGGCCGCGCTGCGTCGCTGTGCTGCCCTACCACCTGCGCCGCATCCGTGCGGCCGGCTTGCCCGCATGGGTCCTGTCGCTCCCCGACAGTCCCCACCTCATCGTCAGCGACCTGCTACTCGCCCCGGACCTGACGGCGCGCGCCGCCTGGCGCGCGCTGCGCCGCTGTCTCGCCCGCGCCCGGCTGCCCTGGCATGCGCTGCGCTTAGGTCCCGTGCGCGAGGATTCGAACGCGATGCGCTTCGCCCGCGATCTCGGGCCCGCCGCGCTGGTGCGTCCGCGCGGTGGCTCGCGCTATTTCGACGCAACCGAGGACTACCCGGCGCTCAGCGCACGGTTCGCCGGCACGCTGCGCAAGAACGTGCGCAAGGGCCAGCGCCGCCTCGAGCAGCACGGACCGGTCGAGTTCCTGCACATTGCTCCCGGCGATGCGCGCCTGCCCTGGGCCTTCGAGCAATTCCTCGCGCTCGAGGCCTCCGGCTGGAAGGGCGAGCGCGGCGCACGCAGCGCCATCGCACTGTCCGATGCCGTGCGCCGCTTCTATCGCGACCTGATCAGCTCGCCGCCACAGTCGCTCGCCGCGGAGATCCGCCTGCTCTGCGTGGCGGGCGTGCCCATCGCCGGCCAGTTCGCCACGGTCTGCGGCGCGACGCGCAGCGTGCACAAGATCGCCTATGACGAGTCCTTCGAGCACGCCTCGCCGGGCACGGTCCTGATGGCCCATACCCTCGAGCACACCTGCCAGGATCCCTCCCTCACCACCCTCAGCCTCGTCACCGACATGCCGTGGATGCGCGACTGGGCGGCCGCGCGCGCCGCGGTGTACGACGTGTGGGTGCCGCGCAATCGCGCGCTCGGCGCGCTGGCGCGCGCGGCCCTACAAGTCCGGCAGTGGCTGCGGCCCGTGCCGCCGGCCGCAGACCCGAGGCGTTCCTCAAGCGCGTAGCGCCTCAGGCGCCGGCGGCGCGGCAGAAAACGCGCACCGACTCCGGCACCCCGTCGTAGAGCCGATACAGGTGCGCCAACCACGGCGCGCGGATCACCTGCACGGTGAGCAGCCCCACCTCCTCGGTCCCGAAGTCCTGCTTGTAGGCCCGATTGCGTCCCGAGCCGGCCAGGAAATCGAGCGCGCGCACGCCCCGCCCCACCGCAGCTTCGATGCAATAGCCGAAGTGCAGATACGACGGCGACAGGGCGGCCACGCGCGGATCGAAGCCGGACTGCAGGTTGTACTCGGTCCCGTCGAGCTCGATGTTGTAGAGGACGGAGATCGGCTCACCGCCCCGCGCGAGCACGCTCAGGCGCAGCGCCCCCTCCTCGGCCATGGCAGCAGCGAAGCCGAGATGGAACGGACGCATGTTCGCGGCCGCGTGTGATCCCCAGCGTGCCGCCTGGAATCGCTCGATGCGCTCGAGCAGCCCGCCGATCTCGGCCGGCTCCGCCCAGCGGAACGTCGGCGCATCGTGCCGGGCGCGCCGGTTCCATACCTTGCGCCGGATCCCGGGCTTGAGCGCATCGAGATAGTCCTCGAATCGCCCCTGCAGCGGCAACACGTAGGCCGTGAGCCGATCCTGGCGGCGCAGATAGCACTGCCCCTCGAACTCACTTTGCGCCAGGCGGGCGGCGAGTCCCACGGTGGGTGTGTTGGCGAACACCAGGTCGCTCCAGGTGCGATCCTCGCGCAGGTGAGCGCCAAAGGCGCCGAGCACCGCGGCCTCACAGCTGCGATCAATGATGAAGTCCAGGTACTCGGAGAAGGTCGTACCTCCCGCGCCGCGAAAGGTCGTACCGAGAAACTCCAGCCGCTCGGCGCGCAGGCCGAGGCGATGGCGGGCCCGATGGCGAATGAGCGGCGCGAGCCCGACGAGGCGACCGTCCGAGCTGTAAGCGGCGAGCAGGTTGAGCTCGGCATCGAGCGCCACGCGGTGCAGCTGCCACCAGCGCCACTGCCACGCCCAGGACATGAACAGCGCATTCGCCGTCGAGCGCGCGAGCAACTCCTGCCACTCGGCGCGCCCGGCGGTGAACTCGAGCTCGCTCCAGGTGCGCACCGACACGGCCGCCCGCGCGCACGCCGGCTGCGGCGCAACCGGCTCGCTCATCAAGACGGCGCGGTCCGAGGGACTCATGAGCACAATGATGCGCCCGAGCGCAACCGACTGGCAGACGCATTGTCAGCAATGGCATCGAGCGCTTCTGTTATAAGTTATATTGACTGTGGCACCGAGCGCCGCAGCAATCCCTGGCGCGTCAGGGCGTTGCGCATTTCGCCTGACAATTGTCAGGCGAAGGACCTGCGATCATGCGTACATGTACTGATCGGCACGGACCCGATCGAGCAGCAGTCATCTCAGCGGCGCGCCTGGCGAATCACCGCGATCCCCGCGTCCGTCTGCCCGCCCTGCCGGCGCGCCCACGCCGCGCGCAACCGCTTGCCGTAGACGATGAGCCGCAGCAGCAGTGCGAGCAATGCAAGGGCGATGAACGGCAGGTAGCCGACAAGGTGATTGAGA
>JAKBBE010000064.1:0-3334 GCA_021826035.1 Pseudomonadota bacterium
CGCATTCGTAATGCGCGGGTCGTAGGTTCGAATCCTATTCCCGGCAAATCCCCCTAGTGGGGCACCCTGTGGCGGCTCATAGGCCGCTTTCAGGGCGCGGAACGACCGTGGGCCACCCCGCGGGCAGGGCGATTTGCGGCTGCCCGGTCGCACGCCTTGTGTCGAGGCGCCCAACTTCGTGCAAGCACGCATAAGCGTAGGACTCTCGAGGCAGAAGGTCGCCTAGTCAACGCATCATCCAGCGTCCCAGGCGCTACCGCCCGAGATCCTCTGGATCGTCGTTCTCGGCGCCAGGCTCAGGCCCCCCGCGCCCGCCTCCGCGCTCGAGCCGTTCAACAGCCTGATCTAGCCTATGCGCAGCTTCCTTCCCATATCCCCGGACGAGTTCGCGCATCAGTTGCACGTTGAAGTCCGGATTGATCTTCAGCGCCTCATCAACATCCAACAAGTCCTTCGGGCCTCCGGCGGCGAGCTTCATGGCGAGGAAATCCTCACACCCGACGACCCGAAGCGTTGAACCGCAATAAGGTATCTCGATCGCACGTAAGAACGCATCGCTCGGGAGTCCTTTGAGACCGACGAGAATTTCGACGCAATTCTTGTAGGCATCCTTCAAGTCAACGACTGCCGCGATGGGATCATCAAAG
This sequence comes from Pseudomonadota bacterium, assembly GCA_021826035.1. Next base: position 648 of record JAKBBE010000064.1, read on the forward strand.
CCTCCCTGTTTCAACGTGGCGGCAAATCCAGCCTCCTTGAGCCGGGACACCAATTGAGGCAGGTCCGGCAGTGCGACCTGCACGATCACATCCATGTCCTTGGTACCGCGATCCACGCCGTGAACGGCGGCCGCGAAGCCGCCGACCACGGCGTATGGGATGCCGTCCGCGTTGAAAATGTCAACGGCATCGAGCAACAGCAGGTCGGATTGCCGCTTGCCAGTGGCTCTCATTTCTTGGTCTTGGCCTGCCACGCCCGATACTGGTTTCCGGCTTCGAGGAACCTCGCGAGCAGGCGCTGGTGAGCGTGAAAGTCCGCCGCACGCTCGGCTGGACTCATGCTGCGGGTCGCTTCCCGGCGCCGCTCTTTGAGCCAGTCGCTGACTGCGCTCGGTCGACGCGCTGCGGAGGCAATCTCCTCCGCCGTGAAGAGCCGGGGAGCCGATCTTCTCTCACTGCTCATGGCCGACATGCTACCTCACAATCCCCGCGGCCCGAAGCGCTCAGCGGCCCGGATCCGGGTCCCGCGCCCGATCGTCCTCGGCTTCCTCGCGCAGTCGCCCGATCTCGGACATATCCTCGATGCGCCGCACCTCCCACGCCCTCGACCGTCATGCTGACCCCAAGCCGCCGAAGTGCTTGAGGCCCCGGTGCCGGCCACGGGCCGCCGTGCAGCACGGCCGCTGCATCTTCCATGGAAGCGTAGTCACGGCGTCGCTCCGAATCGGCCCGTTCATGATATGCAACACGACGCTCGGTTAGATCAGTCTGTGGGTCTTGAGAGTCTGGCGCGCCGTGTCAATGAATGCGCGAAGCTTCGGCGTTTCGCCGGCGGCGCGCGGGAAATAGAGGAACAATCCCGGCTCGGTGATGCTGGCCGCCGGCAGCACCTGTTGTAGGCGGCCCGCGCGCAGATCCTCCCGCACCAGGGGCTCGAAGAGATAGGCGATGCCGACGCCGGCGAGCGCGAGCTCCCGCGCGTAAAGGGAATCGGTCACCCGCACGCTGCCATGGACCGAGAGGGCGAGGTCTCGTCCGCGATCCATCAGGTCCCAGGCATAGACGGCGTTGGAAGAGACCAGCCGATATTCGATGCAATTATGCGCGGCGAGCTCGGCGATCGAGCTCGGGATGCCGCTCTTCTCCAAGTACTCGGGTGCGGCGACCATGATCGCCTGCAACGGTGCGGTGAGACGCACCGCCACCATGTCCTGCGCGATCATCTCCCCGAGCCGCACGCCAGCGTCGAAACCGGCGGCGACGATGTCGACCAGGCCTTCGTCGGAGGCAACTTCGATGGTCAGATCTGGATGACTGCGGCTGAGCGCGACGATGACTGGCGTGATCGCGAGCGGTAGCGCCAGATGCGGCGCGTTGAGCCGCAACAGGCCGGTGACTTTGCCGCGAGCCGCGCGCAGGCGCTCGATGCCCTCCTCAACCGCCGCAAGCGCCGGGCCCATTGCAGTCACAAACGCAGTGCCCGCCTCAGTCAAGGCGACACTGCGGGTCGTACGCAGAAAGAGCGGCTGTCCGAGCCGGTCCTCCACCGTTTTCACGGCGTGACTGACGGCCGAGGGACTCATGTTCAGGGCAGCTGCTGCGGCAGCGAAGCCGCCGCGGTGGGCGACGGCCAGAACGACCGGGAAGTGGCCGAGCAGATCACGATCCATTCATGCATTATATCGAATAATATAATCACTTTAAACTATCTAATAACTCATCGCCAGCACTGCGAGACTGAGGTCCTTCAGCAAGGAGATCCATCATGACCGCAGAAACCTGGTTCATCACCGGCGCCTCCTCGGGGCTCGGCCGTGCCTTCACCGAGCACGCCCTAGCGCGGGGTCACAACGTGGTGGCAACCGCGCGCCGGGTAGAGGCACTTTCAGAGCTGGCCGCGGCCGCGCCAGACCGAGTCCTTATTCTGGCGCTCGACGTGACTCAGCCCGAAGGGGCAAAACCCGCGATCGCCGCGGCGCTTAGGCGCTTCGGCCGCATCGACGTGTTAATCAACAACGCCGGCTACGGCGTGGTCGGCGCCTTTGAGGAGACGCCGGACAGCGAGCTGCGGGCGCTGATGGAGACCAATTTCTTCGGCGCGATGCATGTCATCCGCGCCGCACTGCCGGCGTTGCGGGCACAGCAGAGCGGCGCCATCGTCAATATCTCGAGCTTGGGTGGGCAGCTATCGTTCGCCGGGTTCAGCGCCTACTCGGCAAGCAAGTTCGCGATCGAGGGCGCGAGCGAAGCACTGGCGCAAGAGGTGGCGCCGCTCGGCATCAAGGTCATGATTGTCGAGCCAGGCCAGTTCCGAACCCATCTCGCCGGGCCCGGCATGCGCTACATGCCGGTGATGGAGGCCTACCGCGACGTGGTCGGCGCGACGAGGTCGTTCGCTCGCGCGATGGACGGCACGCAGGACGGTGATCCGCGCAAGGCAGCAGTAGCCATCGAGACCGCGCTCCATGCCCCGAACACCCCGCTGCGGCTCCAGCTCGGGGCGGATGCAGTGGACGGGATTCGCACGCACAGCGAGACGCTGCTTGCAGAGCTGTCGACGTGGGAAAAACTCGCGCGGGGCACCAGCTTCGGGGCGCAAATTCCCTGACCTGCGTCAGGATCGGCGAGCGCTGGATCCCCCTCGCCGAAGTCCCGAATCCGCCCGGCCCGCGCCACCGCGTTCGCCG
>JAKBBE010000064.1:3434-7692 GCA_021826035.1 Pseudomonadota bacterium
TGTTGGGCAATTCGCTGCCGACCGGGGTCTCCTCCATCACGGGCACGATCGTCAACCAACCAACCTTCCCGCAGGTGCCCTCGAGCCAGGGGCTGACGGTCAATGGCATCTCGCTGCTCAACTTCGGCACCGCCGGCTCCTCGGGCTGGCAGTCAGGCACGGGCACGGGAGCTTCGGCGACCTACCCGATGGGCATCACGATCAATTCGAACGGTGCCACGGGCAACGGCGCGAGCGGCTTCTATGCCGGCAACACCACCAACATTGCCGCCAGCCCCTTCAACTCGTCAGCCGGTCTGCAGGAATACCTGTCGGCCGAGCCGAACGGGTCGATCGTGCTGACCTTCGCAACTCCGCAGACGAATTTCAACCTGCTGTGGGGCACGGTCGATACCTACAACGGCATCAATCTGCAGTTCGGCACGAACGGCCTGTCCGATCCGACGGTCACCGGCACGGACGTCCAAAACGCCATTGGCGGTCTGACCGCCAACGGGACGACCGATGCCCTGGTCAGCATCGGACTGACGAACGCGTTCAACACGGTGACCATCACCAGCAGCACGCCGGCGTTCGAGTTCGTTCCGGGCGTGTCGGTCCCGGAGCCGGGGACACTCGCGCTGCTCGGGGCCGGACTGCTCGGTCTTGGCGCCGTGATGATGCGTCGTCGCAAGGCGCTCTGATCCGACCTCGCGCTGCGCCCAACTGCACCGCAACCGAGGCCGGGCCTGTCCTTATCGGGACGGGCCCGGCCTCGCCTTTTTGGGGTACGCCCGGCAATCGATTCGGGCCACGCGCGCTCGGTCATTGCGTGGGCCCACACTGACACCGGCCCGCCCTCCCCCACAACGGCAATTCGGTAATCGGTATCAATACTCACTGAGTGAACCGCCGGGGCAGGCTAATCTCATCGCTTCGCCCGCCGTCACTGAGGAGAAGGCTCATGACCGCCAATGTTGGAAGTGCCGACCGCATCATTCGCATCGTCGTCGGTCTCGTGCTGATCGTGCTGGCGGCGATCGGTCGTATCGGCTGGTGGGGCTACATCGGCATCCTGCCGCTCGCCACGGGGCTATTTCGCTTCTGCCCGGCATACCAGCTCTTGGGTATCCGCACCTGCCCGATGGACAAGCCGCCGCGCGCGTAGCGCGCCCGCTCCGAGCGGCGTCGCCGCTGGGCGCTGCAGCCGAGCATCGGCCAGGCGCAAATGCCGATCCGCCTCACATGAGCGCCCGCCACTAACGGCGGCGCGCGGGCCAGAGCATCACCCGCTGATTTTCGTCAGATAAATTGCCCGGGTCCCCGGCAATGCGGCCGGTCCGGGTCGCACCGGCACTGGGGTCCCGGCCCGTGTGCACGGCGGAATGTGACGCAGTTCTCGACACCGAGAGGGGTTCGGAAAACCACACTGCTGCCGCTCACGCAGCGGCCGATAACCGACTGCAAGGCCCATGACATCGATACCCTTGCCCGCACCGTCTCCCGAGAAGCAGTAGCTCACCCTGTGAATGCCTCCCCCGAAGCGCTGAAATCCGTCGCACCGCTGTTCGATTCGTATGTGCAGCTGACCCGAGCCCTGCTGGGCGAGCAGAGCCAGGTCTGTCTGCTCGATGAGAGTCTGAACTGTGTCGGACACACCGGCGGACCGCGCGTGGCGGCCATCGTGAAGGTCATCCGCGAACTGGGCTGGACGAAGCCATCGGGCGGGCAGCCCGTGCCGCACGTCATCGGTCGGTCGCACGGACAACTGGTGACGGCGCTGCCCCTGAGCACCACCGACGGGGAGCTGCTCGGCGCGCTGTGCGTGACACAAGAGGTCGCAGCCGTGCCGACCGCCGCGACACCGCATGCCTCACAGCTCGCGCTGAAGCTCAAACCGGTGCTCGACAGCCTGCACCGCGAACTGAGCGATCGGCAACCGCGCAGCAAGAAGGTCCAAGCCCTCCTCGAGCGCACGGCCGAGCTGGAATGGCTGTTCAGCCTCACCGGCGATCCTCGCGGCGGCGGCGATGAGCACCGGATGCTCGAGCACCTGGTCGAAGCCTCGACCGAGCGGCTGCAAAGCGCCTTCGGGGTGCTGTGGGTCCCGGACAAGCGCCTGCTCGTGGAATGCGCGCGCGATCCAGCCCTCACCGAGATGCTGCGCCGCGCCTGGGAGCAGACGCGCGAGAACCTGTTCACCTGGGCCCAGCGCCAGATGCGTCCGCTGGTCGTGAACACTGTCGGACGCGCCAGCGAGAAGCTGACCCCGTGCAAGATCCTGAGCGTACCGGTGGTCCCGGACAGCGGCCGCGTGCTCGGCGTGCTCGCCTTCTTCAATCCCCCACACGGCGCTGATTATCAGAACCGCCATACCTTTCTCGCCCGCCACCTCGGCCGCCAGAGCGCCGGACTCGTCGCCGCACAGTTCGATCTGATGACCGGGCTGTGTTCACGCGACGGGCTCGAGCAGCTGTACGGCCGACTGCCCGAGGACCCCGAGCGCGGCGAACGCAGCGTGATCCACCTCGACGTCGATCACATGGACGTCGTCAACGAGTTGCACGGCTTCGAGCTCGGCAACGAGTTGATCGTGCGCATCGCCGATCTTCTGCGTCCGCCGCTGCTGCCCGAGAACGCACTCGCTGCGCGCATCTCCGGCGACCGGTTTGCGGTGATTCTGCCCGACACCGACACCCGGGGTGCAGCCGGCATCGCCGCTGGTATCCAACAGGCCGTGAGCGCCCTGCTGATCGGTCCGGCCGACAGTCCCATCGAGGTCTCCGTCAGCTGCGGCGTCGCGGCCCTGGTCAGCATGCCCGAAGGACTGGCGCGCGCGCTCGCTGCGGCGGAACTGGCCTGCAAGAGCGCCAAGAAGCGCGGGCGCAACCGCGTCGAGCTGTACGCGGTCGAGGATTCGAGCATGATGCGCCGCCACGAGGACATCACCGCCGTCGGACAGCTGCGCGCGGCGATCCGCGCCGAGCGCTTCGTGCTCTACGCGCAGCGCATCGCGCCGCTGCGCGACCGCAGCCTGCCTGGCGGCTACGAGATCCTGCTGCGCCTGCGTGATCCGGAACAGGGACTGATCTCACCCGGGCCGCTGATCAACGCCGCCGAGCGCTACCAGCTGCTGCCCTCGATCGACCGTTGGGTGGCACACCGGGCGGTGCAGACCCTCGCCGTATACCGCAATCTGCTGAAGACGCGCGGCATCACGCTCTCGATCAACGTGTCGGGCCAGTCGGTGGGCAACGAGGAATACACGCGTCAGCTCATCGCCGACCTCACCGAGGCGAACCTGCCCCCGGGCGCGCTGTCGCTCGAGATCACCGAGCAGGCCGCCGTCAGCAGCCTGGCGCGCGCCAACGAGATGATCCAGCGCCTGGCACCTTGGAAGTGCCGCTTCGCGCTCGATGACTTCGGCACCGGCGCCAATTCACTCTCCAGCCTGAATGCGCTGCCCTTCGCGCGCGTGAAAATTGACGGCTCGTTCGTTCGCGACATTCTCACCAACCCTCGCTCCGAGGCCACGGTGCGCGGGGTCCTCGAACTGGCCCGCGGGCTGCGGCTGGAGACGGTGGCCGAATACGTCGAAACCGAAGCCATCGCCGCGACGCTGCGCAGGCTCGGCGTGGACTACGCACAAGGTTACGCCTTCGGCAGGCCCGAACCGCTCGACGACATCCTGCGCTCACTCGCCGACGAAGAATCCCAGCGCCTGCATCGTCTTTACCTGGAAATGTAAGCGCGAGCGGTCTGGCGGCACACTGCGGCGCACGCCGCGCCGCACTGGGGTCTACAGCGGCTCGGGCCGCGGTCTCGCTCTTCCACCGCGATCTGCTCCCCATCCAGCGGCGATCATAGGTAAATCACCGAATGCCGCAAAGCGTGTCCGCACCCAAAAAATGAGCCGTCCATCGAAGACATCCTTGTTGCAGTCAGACGGGAGTATCGCCATGAGCCTCATTCGCTGGGATCCGTTCGCGGACGTCGAGAACCTGTTCAACCGCATGATGCCGCGGACCACGCGCGGCCCACGCCTCGCCCTGGAAGAAGATGGCGGACTGACCTTCGAGTGGTCACCGTCAGCGGACATCAGCGAGACCGATAAGGAGTATCTGGTCCGCGCTGATCTGCCGGGACTGAAGAAGGAGGACGTGAAAGTCACCTTCACCGACGGCGTGCTCACGATCCGGGGAGAGCGCAAGCAGCATAAGGAGGAGACGACGGAGAAGTATCACCGGGTCGAGAATTACTACGGAAGCTTCAGCCGCGC
>JAKBBE010000064.1:7792-14175 GCA_021826035.1 Pseudomonadota bacterium
AGGAGGACGTGAAAGTCACCTTCACCGACGGCGTGCTCACGATCCGGGGAGAGCGCAAGCAGCATAAGGAGGAGACGACGGAGAAGTATCACCGGGTCGAGAATTACTACGGAAGCTTCAGCCGCGCGTTCTCGCTGCCGGAGAACATCAAGGCCGATGCCATCCGCTGCGACAGCCAGGACGGCGTGCTGAGTGTACACATCCCCAAGGCCGAGCAGAAAAAGCCGCGGGAAATCACCATCCAGTAAGGACAATGCCCCCGAACGAAGCGGTCACGGCATGCGCTGGTGCGCATGCCGTGACCGCGCTGGGGGCCGTCTTTGAAGCAGACCGCGCGTCGCAGTCCGGCAGCGGTGTCAGCGCACTCAGGCGCGACGCCAGCCTCCGTCGGTACCATCCCGGCCGGCGGCCGGACGCGCGCCGTCCCGCCGCTCGCGTCCGACCCGCTGTTCCTGGCCTTGACCAGCGCCGCGGTGTGCTCCGTCAGTGCGTGACGGACCGCCCGCGTGCTGGTGCGAACGCGGTTCGCCGCGGTGAGCGTCCGGGGCGCGCTGCGCGCCGTGCGGCGTGCGCGAGCGATCGCCGCCGCGACCGCGGCCCGAGTTCTGTGTCGGCCGACGCCCGTCGCGGCGGGGGCCCTGCTGACCGTGGGCACTGCGAGTGTTGCCACCGGCACCATCGCGCCGGCCGGCGCTCGGGGCAGGACGGTCCGGCTCGGCGGGCGTCGCGATGATCGCGAACTTCGGCACCGCTGCCGCCGGGATCGGCGTGCGCAGCAGCTTTTCGATGTCCCGCAGCAGCGGCTCCTCGTCCGGCGAAACCAGCGAGACCGCCGCGCCGGCGGCGCCCGCCCGGGCCGTGCGGCCGATGCGGTGGACATAGTCCTCCGGCACGTTCGGCAGCTCGTAGTTGACCACGTGGGGTAGCTCTTTGATGTCCAGGCCCCGCGCCGCGACTTCGGTTGCCACCAATGCCGTGATGCGCAGTCCCTTGAAGTCCGCCAGCGCGCGCACGCGTGCCGCCTGACTCTTGTTGCCGTGGATGGCCGCCGCCGCGATGCCAGCGCCCTCGAGCTGCTTGGCCAGTCGGTTCGCACCGTGCTTGGTGCGCGTGAACACCAGCACCTGCTGCCAGTTGCCCTCCTGGATCAGATGCGCCAGCAGGTGACGCTTGCTGTCCTTCGGCACCCGGTACAGCGACTGGGTGACCCGTTCGGCCGTGGAATTGCGGCTCGCGACCTCGACGGCCACCGGATCGTGCAGGAACCGTTGGGCGAGCGCACGGATGTCATCCGAATAGGTCGCCGAGAACATCAGGTTCTGGCGCCGGGGCGGCAACAGCTTCAGCACGCGGCGGATCGCCGGGATGAATCCCATGTCGAGCATCCGGTCTGCCTCGTCGAGCACGAACCAGCCAACGCGGCTCAGATCGAGCGCGCGCTGCTCGCTGAGATCGAGCAGCCGACCCGGCGTGGCGATGAGCAGATCGCAACCGCGGCGCAGCTGGTCGATCTGCGGATTGATGCCGACGCCGCCGAACACCACGGCGGTGCGCAGCTGCAGGTACCGGCCGTAGCCGGCGGCGTTGTCGGCCACCTGCGCGGCGAGCTCGCGCGTCGGCGTGAGCACCAGGGCGCGCGGCGGGCCGGAGCCGGTTCCGCGCGAGAGGTGCTCGAGGATCGGCAACACGAATGCGGCCGTCTTGCCGGTGCCAGTCTGGGCTCCGGCGAGCACGTCACGGCCGCTGAGAATGGCGGGAATCGTCCCCGCCTGGATGGGGGTCGGCTCGGTGTAGCCCTTCTCGGCCACCGCGCGCAGCAGCTCGGGCCGCAGCCCGAGAGTAGAAAACGACATGAATACCTCTGTGAGTCTGTCTCGCGCGTACGGCCGGCCGCCCGCTGCGGCAGAGCCGGCGGACAGACCTGGTTTTCAGGCCGTGGCGGTCGAAGCGAGGATGGTGTGGGAATCGAAGCGAAGCCGGAATGGCTTGACCGCGAGCGAGGCAGGCGCAGACCGCTTGGCGCCTGTATAGTCTTGCGCCGCGCACTATACCGATCCGCCGCCCGCCAGTCCATTGTTATTCGACCTCACGAGATGTCCCTGATCACACTTCGCGATGCGCAGCTCGCCTTCGGGGAGCGCGCCCTGCTCGATGGCGCCCAGCTGAGCCTGCAGGCCGGCGAGCGGCTCGGATTCATCGGCCGCAACGGCACCGGCAAGTCGACGGTGTTGAAGGTGATGGCTGGGATCCAGTCCCTCGACGAGGGAGAAATCCAGCGCCGCTCCGGGCTGCGCAGCGCCTTCGTCGAGCAGGAGCCGCTGCTGCCGCCGGCTGCCACGGTGCGCGACAGCCTGCTCGAGCGGGCGCGCACCGTGGCGCATGCCTCGGCCTGCTCGGCCGAGGAGTTGCATGGCGCTGACCGGGAGCGCTGGCAGCTGCAGTCGCGCCTGGCGGAGCTGCTGCAGCGCTTCGGACTGCACGGCGGGGAAGATCCCTCGAGCTGTTCCGGGGGCGAGCGCAAGCGCGCGGCGCTGGCGCTCGCCTTCGCTTCCTCGCCGGAACTGCTGCTGCTCGATGAGCCGACCAACCATCTCGACATCGAGGGCATCGGCATCCTGGAGGAGTTCGCGCAGAAGGCGCCGGCGGCGCTGATCGTCACGCATGACCGGACCTTTCTCGACCGCATCGCCACCCGCATCATCGAGCTCGACCGCGGCGTGATCCGCTCCTACCCCGGGAACTTCGCTGCCTACGAGAACCGCCGCGACCAGGAAGTCCTCGCCGAGGATCTCGCCCGGCGTCGCTTCGAGAAGTTCTGGCAGCAGGAGGAGGTCTGGATCCGCAAGGGCGTCGAGGCGCGGCGCACGCGCAACGAGGGACGCGTGCGGCGACTCGAGCAACTGCGCCAGGAACGCCTGGAGCGCCGCGACCGCATCGGCAGCGTCCGCCTCGCCCTCGATGCCGGGGAGCGCTCCGGCCGACTGGTCGCGGAGCTGACCGACGTCGGGCAGTCCTTCGCCGGCCGCGTGCTGATCGAGGGCTTCTCCACCCGCATCATGCGCGGTGACCGCGTTGGATTGATCGGTTCGAACGGGGCCGGCAAGACCACGCTGCTGCGCATCATCCTCGGCCAACTCACCCCGGAGCGCGGCACGGTACGGCTCGGCACCAACCTGCAGGTGGCTTACTTCGATCAGATGCGTGAGCAGCTCGACCCGCAGGCCACGCTCGCCGAGGCGATCAGTCCCGGCTCGGACTGGATCACGATCGGCACCGAGCGCAAGCACATCATGACTTACCTCGGCGACTTCCTGTTTCCGACGCACCGGGCCGGCTCTCCGGTGCGGATGCTCTCCGGCGGGGAGCGGAACCGGTTGTTCCTGGCACGTCTGTTCGCACGACCCGCGAATCTGCTGGTGCTCGACGAGCCGACCAACGACCTGGACATCGACTCGCTCGAGCTGCTCGAGCAGCGGCTGCAGGACTACCCGGGCACGCTGCTGCTGGTCAGCCACGACCGGCGGTTTCTGGACAATGTCGTCACCCAGACATTTGCCGCCGAGGGCGCGGGACGCTGGGGAACCTATGTGGGCGGCTACAGCGACTGGGTGCGCCAGAGACCGCAACCGCCGCCCGGGCGCGCGCGGGCGACACCGGAAGGCGCCGCGCCGGGCGAGCCGGCGCCGGCGCCCCAGCGGCGGCCGAGCCGTCCGGGGCGCCTCAGCTACATGGAAGGCCGGGAACTGGCAGCGCTGCCCGGTCAGATCGAAACGCTCGAGCACGAGCAGACCGAGATCGTCGAGCGCATGGGCGAGCCGGCCTATTCCGCCGCAGGCCTGGAGCGGATGCAGGCCGACGGCGCGCGCCTGCTAGAGATCGCCACGACGCTCGAACGGCTGTACGCACGATGGGAGACGCTCGAGGCCCAGCTCAACGTCAGCTAAGCCGACCGGACGGACCTGCCCCTCAACGCTGCATCTTCGTGCCCGGAAAGCGCCTCGGGACCGGGTGGGTCCGCGCGGCGGCACGCTGCCCGGCACGAGTTTCACGCAGGAGGCCTGATGCCCGGCGCGCCGGTCACGGCCACGACCCAGCGAACGGCGCAACCGTACGCCGCGATCCACATCGCCCGCCACGGCTGCGCAGAAGCTTCCCGGGTGCTGCTCGGAGCCGCTTGTCGGCCGCAGGCCGCTTAGCCTATCGTGGTGACAATCGTCCGCGTCGTGCGGCCCTGATGCGCGCCGACCGCGCGGTGTCACGCGGGAAAGGTCACGGCATTGCGCCCGTGGCGATATAGCTGTCGAGATCGCTGTCATGGGTACAACGCCGAGGCAGAACTCGAACTCCGGACCCCACTGCCGCGCGACACATTACGCCATCGGCGATCTGCGCATTGATATCGGCCGGCAGCGGGTGACGCGCGGTGAGGCGGTGATCGCGCTGCCGAAGCTATCGTTCAACCTGCTCGTGACGCTGGCGCGCGCCGCCCCGGATCTGCTCTCGTGCGAGGAGCTGCTGGAACAGGTCTGGCCGCAGGCTGTCGTCAACCCCGAAACCGTCAATCAGCGTGTACGACTGCTGCGGGCCGCCCTGGGAGACGATGCGTGCAGCCCGCGCTACATCGAGGGCCTGCGCGGCCGAGGATACCGGCTGATTCCGCCGGTGCATTGCGAATCCGGCGAATCACCCGACCCGGATCCGGTCAACGAAGAGCCGGCCATAGGCGCGGTCGCGAGGCACCCCGCTGCAGGTGCCGGCGAGGCACAGGAGCCTGCCGAGGTCAGTGCGACAGTCGCGACGCACCCACCGCGTCCGTCCCGTTCAACACCGACGGTTGCTCTGTGGCTGTCGGGCCTCATCGTCACCCTCATTGCGGTGACCTCAAGCGTCTGGGCCCTGCGCAACGCGTCCATGCCGAGCGCCGCCACGGACCTCGCAGGCCACGCGAGTCGGCCGCTGGTCGTGGCCGTTCTGCCCTTCCAGAATCTCAGTCCGACTGCGAACGACGGCTATATTGCCCTCGGCATCACCGATGCCGTGCGGCATAGGCTGGCGAGTGTTCCGCAGCTGATTGTCGTGGCCCGCGCGGCGTCGCTCGCGGGGGCCGCCTCTGCGCCGAGCGCGCTCGAGGCAGGACGCCTCCTCGCGGCCCGTTATGTCGTCGAGGGCAGCACCCAGCGCCGGCAGAACAGGCTGAGGGTCACGACGCAACTGATCGATGCCCAAGCGAATCGCGTGATCTGGTCACTCAAGCTCGAGCGCAGGGTGGATGCGCTTTTCGAGGTTCAGGATGAAGTCGCGGAGCAGGTTTCGCATCGGTTCGACGTGATGCGCCAGCGACGCGCCGCGGGATCCTGACGGGCGTCGCAGTGCGGACCCAGCCGGTCCGTCGCACGAACCGGAATAGAACGTGTCGAGGCAATCGCCCGATCGGCGCCGCGAGGCCACTCGCCCCGGACCGACGATGGGATCCGCACAGTTGCGATGCGCGGTTCCGCAGAGCGCCCGGGCTGACCCGCTGCGGCGGGCGCCCGGGCAAGCGGTTGCCATGCAGTCGCTTAATAGACTGTGTGGTGGTGGGCCCTGCGAGCGTGCAGGACCGACAAATCGTGATTACCCACCGAAGTCACGGCATGCTGGACCGACTGCGCACTGCAGTTTCGAAACTCGGTCAATTCATTGAGTGACGTTCCGCCCGAGTCTCCGCCGCACACGGTGGCCGCGGCGGTGACGATGCGCTGATAGAGCGTGGCGAGCCCGTCGGAATTGTGCAGATCGAGATCGGCGTAGCGCACCGTCATGGATGGCGACTGGGCGAGAGTCGCTTCGTTCGCTCGACTGGGTGCCCAGGTCAAGGCGACGGCAGTTGCGACGGCAGCGGTCGTGATCAGGAGCCGGCGCAGAATGGGACGGAAGGATGAGGTCGATTTCATGACTGTCTCCATAAGCAGCAATTGAGGAGGCCGTTGACTCGAACCGAGAAGCTCAGCGAGTCAAGCGCGCACGATCTGCGCGCAGACGATCGCCTGCATGAAGATCAGCCGAAGATTGTCCGAACAGATGCTGAAGAGTTCGCCGCGAATCGGCGCTGGGGCGGCTTGCGCCTCTCGAACGGGCCAGGTGACTCAGGTCCGTTGCAAACTCGCGCCATTGCGCTGGATGTATGGCAGGGACAGGGTCTGTGCCAGCCTCGCGGCAGCCCGGCCGGGGGCTCGGCGGCCATGGCCTCCAATCCACGCTCGTGCGGCTGGCACGCGAGGCTGCCCGAGAAGGGCGTAGGCCGACGGACCGCTTAGGGGGGCTTCCTCGCACGACGGCCATGCGGATCCGGTCTCATTGCCGCCCCACGACTACGCTCAGCACCACCCGGGTTGCCCTCACCT
>JAKBBE010000254.1 GCA_021826035.1 Pseudomonadota bacterium
GCCCGGAACGTGAATGCCCTTATGTCGAGATTTCATGAATGCGACGCAGCGACCTCGGAGATCTGATCGCGTTTCTGGCCGTGGCCGATGAGCGCAGCTTCACGAAGGCGGCGGCCAAACTTGCGACCTCACAATCGGCTCTGAGCCACATCATTCGACGGCTCGAGGCGCGCCTCGGTGTGCGTCTGTTGACGCGTACGACACGCAGCGTCGCGCCGACCGAAGCGGGCGAGCGGCTCCTGGCGGAGCTGCGTCCCTCGTTCGAGGACATCAAGGCGAAGCTCGCCGCGCTGAGCGAACTGCGCGGGAAGCCTGCCGGCACCATCCGCATCACGGCAACGGAAGATGCGGCCCGTACCCTGCTCTGGCCGGCCTTCGAGCGCTTGCTCGTGCAGTATCCGGATATCCACGTCGAGGTGCTCGTCGAGCAACGCCTGATCGATATCGTGGCCGAGCGGCTCGATGCCGGCGTGCGCATCGGCGAGCAGGTCGCCCGCGATATGATCGCGGTGCGCATCGGCCCGGATATGCGCTTGGCGGTGTTCGGCTCACCGACCTATTTCGCGAAGCGGCCGCCGCCGAAGAGCCCACGCGAGCTCGGTGATCACGAGTGCATCCGCATTCGCCGCGCGAGCCGCGGGGATTTCTATGCCTGGGAATTCGAGCGCAACGGCCGCCCGCTCAAGGCGCGCACCGAGGGCAGGCTGGTGTTCAACTCCGTGCCCCTGGTCATCGAGGCGGCCGCGGCGGGATTCGGGCTGTCGATGCTGCCGGAACACCTGGTCGAGGGCGAACTGCGCAGCGGCCGGCTGGTTCGGGTGCTCGAGGAGTGGTGCCCGCCGTTTCCCGGGTATCACCTGTACTACCCTAGCCGGCGCCAACAGTCCCAGGCCTTCTCACTCGTGGTCGATGCGCTGCGCTGGAAAGGCTCACCCTGAGGAACCGAGAGCCTCGCGGTCGGCAATGACGCGACGGGCGACTCTCGGGACCGCAGGAATTGCGCGCATGTGATTGAAATCAAAACTTATTATCGTCTCCCGAATGAAGCGTCAGAGAGCGTACTCGACCCCCCCAGACGCAGCCGGTCGTGGCAGGCTGCAACCTTGGGCACCGATCCGTGTTCTCTCGGGGACGCCGGGCGGCCCGAGGCCCGCGCACCGTCCATTGGCTCAAGAAGAGGAGATAGGGGATGATCAGAATGCCGCTCGGCGCAGGCTCGAACCCACGCCGCGGCGGTGCGCATCTGCCGCCGGTGTGCCCTTCTCTCTCATCGCGACAGCCCCTCTGAGGAGTTGACCATGCCCTCCAAGTTCGCCGGACCGATCGCGATGCTCACCGCCTTGCTGCTCGCCGCGCCGGCCTTCGCAGCGCAATCGCTCTACCAGACGCGCCTGAACGCACCCGCAGGTGGCACTCTGACACTGTCCACGGACGTTGGGTCGGTCTCCGTCGTCGGCGGCACGACCTCACACGTGACGTTCAAAATGCACGCCGAGGGCCTGGGGCCGAACCGGAACGCTTTTCACATCGTGTCGCGCACGACGCCCGAGGGCGTGCGCATCTCGGTCACGCGCCGCTCGCTCTTCTTTCACGGCTGGTTCAATTGGCTGCACTGGTTCGGACTGTCGCATGACCATGTCCGACTCAGCGTCGCCGTGCCGAGCGCCTATCGGCTCGAACTGCGCACCGCCGGCGGCTCGATCAGCGTCCGCAACATCGGTGCGGCGGTCCGGGCCACCAGTTTCGGCGGCGATGCGGACGTCCAGGACGTCACGGGTGCGCTGGACGTGCAAACGGCCGGCGGTGACATAGACGCGCGCAACGTCCAGGGCACGATTCATCTGAATTCTTCCGGCGGAGACCTGACCATCAGCGATTCGAGCGGCCCTCTCACGCTGCACACGGCGGGCGGCGACATCGCCATCCGTAACGCCAATGGACGGGTGCGAGCCTCGAGTGCCGGCGGGGACATCCGCGCCGAGCTGGCCGCGGCGCACCGCATCAATCTGAACACCGCGGGCGGGGACATCACCCTGCAGCTGCCACAGAATGCGCATGCGGCGTTGACGGCCGAGGCGGCCGGCGGCAGCGTGGACTGCGACTTCCCGCTGAGCGCGACCCAGAAGTCCGCAGGCGATGAGCTCACGGGCGCCATCGGCGGCGGCGGCCCACAAATCTCCCTGCGCTCTGCCGGCGGGGACATCCACATCGCAGCGCAGCACTAGCCCCTAGCGTCCACCCCGAGGCCGCAGCGGCCCCGGGGTGGACGCGGGCGTGTACACTCTCCCTCCTCTGAGCGCAGGGGGACGAACGATGTCATCGAAGCATCCTCGCGTAACGGGCTCGGGCCGGCGCGCCGCGCTGATCAGCGGGGTGGGCTTGCTGCTCGCCTCGCTCGCCGCCTGCAGCCACCCTGCCGCGCCGCCGCACGCGCATCTGTTCTTTCGCGTCAGGGCCGGCTCCGCACTGCGCGCGCCGCTTTCGGGCCGCCTGCTGTTGTTCGTGGCCCGAGGAACCGGTGCCCGGCAGGTCTCGATCAACGAATTC
>JAKBBE010000255.1 GCA_021826035.1 Pseudomonadota bacterium
AGTCCGGGGCTGCGCAATTCAACCACGGCCTTCACCGATGATTTCCAGCAGACCTTCACGCAGAAGGCGGCATTCGTGTCGATCAGCTACGACATTGTGCCTAAAGTGCTGACGATCACCGGCGGGATCCGCTATTTCGACATGTACGAGCAGCTGCTCGGCGGGGATGTCGGCAGCTTCTACTGTAAGGCGTTCAGTCCGACCACTTATTTCGGGCGCTGCACGACCTCGAATGGCGTGAACCTCAATCTGCAGAACCCCAACAGCCAGGTCAATACCGGGCATCTGGGCCGGGCGAACCTCAGCTGGCACATCACGCCCAATGTGATGGTGTATTACACCTACTCGCAGGGCTACCGCCCCGGCACGTTCAATCGCGGCGCGAAGAAATTGCTCCCCGACGCCAACGGAGTGCCCCAGTACATCACACCCAAGTACGATGGACCGGACCTGCTGACGAACAACGAGGTTGGGTGGAAGTCGGAGTGGTTCGATCACCACGTGCTGTTCGACGGCGCGGTCTACCAGGAGAACTGGGACAACGTGCAGACGGCACTGTTCTGCCCGTCGTGCGGATTCGGCAACGTGACGTTCCAGACCAATGGGCCGTTCTACCGGGTGCGCGGTGCGGAGATGCAGCTGGCGGCGCGACTATTCACCGGACTGTCGCTGCAGGGATCGGCCGCGTGGAACAGTAGCAGCCTGGTCAATTCGCCGGCGCTGGTCGACAACAATCCTGCCAGTCCGAACTTTGGCAAGCCGATCACGACTCGCTATGTGCAAGGTGCGCCGGCTGCGGTTCCGAACGTCTACGGCCCTCAGGGCAGCTCGCTCGCGTATGCGCCGCCGTTCGAGGCGAACCTGCGGGTGCGTTACGATTGGCTGATCGGTTCATACATGCCATACGTGCAGGTCGGATTCCAGCACCAGGCTCAGACGCACTCGGCGACCGGGTACCTGGCGATCTACGAGCAGCCGAGCTGGACCACCTATGACGCCTCGATCGGGGTGGCTAAGGGCGACTGGTCGGTCTCCTTGGACGGCACGAATCTCACCAACGTCAATAAGAGCCTGTCCTCGAGCGCCGGACTGTTCATCCTGACGGAGACGCCGATGCGGCCGCGGGTCATCGAGCTGAACTTCCACTACAGCTTCCAGAAGCACGAGTAGGCGAGCGGACACATCCGGGGCCTGCGCCCGCCTGCGGGCGGGCGCAGCTCACGGACCGGCGGTCCCCGGGGCACCGGTTTCGCTCATGCGGCCGAGGTATGATGGCGTTTTCCTGCCGAGTCGCCCGCCGTGAGTCCACCGTCAGCCGCCCCGACCGCCTTGTCGCACGTGACCGTGCTCGATCTGTCGCGGGTGCTCGCCGGACCCTGGGCAAGTCAGATTCTTGGCGACCTCGGCGCCACGGTGTACAAGATCGAGCGGCCGGGTAGTGGCGATGAAACACGCTCGTGGGGGCCGCCGTTCGTGCCGGCGAGCGGGTCCGGGCCGGGCGATGCGGCGTACTACCTGTGCGCGAACCGGAACAAGAGGTCATTGACGGTCGACTTCACCACACCCGAGGGACGTGAGATCGTGTGCGCGCTCGCCATGCGCGCGGACGTGGTGATCGAGAACTTCAAAGTCGGCGGTCTGGCGGCCCACGGGCTGGATTACGAGAGCCTCCGACGCATCAATCCCCGTCTCATCTATTGCTCGATCACGGGGTTCGGACAGTCCGGACCCTATGCCGCCCGGCCCGGCTACGACTTCATCATCCAGGCCATGAGCGGACTGATGAGTCTCACCGGCGTGCCGGAGGGGCAGCCGGGCGCCGGACCTGTCAAGGCCGGTGTCGCCGTCACCGATCTGTTCACCGGGCTGTACGCGGCGATCGGGGTTCTGGCGGCCCTCGCGCATCGTGAGCGTACCGGAGACGGGCAGCAGATCGACGTCGGGTTGTTCGACGTGCAAGTGGCCTGCTTGGCCAACCAGGCGATGAACTACCTCGTCGGGGGGCATGTGCCGGGCCGCATGGGCAACGCGCATCCGAACATCGTGCCATATCAGGACTTCCCGACGGCGGATGGCCGGATGATCATTGCGGTCGGCAACGACGGCCAGTTCGCGCGGCTGGCGGCGGAACTTGGTTGTCCCGACTGGTCTAGGGATGTGCGCTTCGCCTCGAACGCGGCGCGCATCGCGCACCGCGATGCCTTGATTACCGCCATGTGCTCAGTGCTCGTCACGCGATCCACTGCCGAGTGGATCGAACGGCTGGAGCGTGCACAGGTTCCCTGCGGTCCGGTCAACGCGCTGGATGCGGTGTTCGCAGATCCTCAGGTCCGGGCACGCGGAATGCAGTTCCATATGCCGCGGGCGGATGGGCACACCGTGCCGCAGGTCGCGAGTCCTCTGCATCTGTCCGGTACACCGGTACAGTATCGGCATGCGCCGCCGGCGCTCGGGGCAGACACGCGCGCGGTGCTCGCCGAGCTTCTGGGACTCAGCGTCGAGCGGCTCGATGCCCTCGCGGCCAAGCGGGTGATCTGAGC
>JAKBBE010000256.1 GCA_021826035.1 Pseudomonadota bacterium
CTTCGGTGGTGAGCACCAGCAGCGGCACGAAGCGATAGCCGGCGCGGGCGCGCAGTTCACGAACCAGCGTGATGCCATCCATATTCGGCATGTTCACGTCGGTGATGACCAGATCGAATTTTTGGCGATCGGCAATTTGCAACGCTTGCACGCCGTCGACCGCCTGTTCGACTTGATGGCCGGCGCCGGTGAGCGTAATTCCGACCATCTGGCGCATGGCCGCCGAATCGTCTACCGCGAGTATCCGTGCCATCGTTATGCTCCGCTGTTCTTTTCAAATAGTTTCATGACTCAGAATTCCTGCCACTCGGCGTCCTCATCGGCCGCGGGAGCGGCGGAACGCGTCGCCACGGCGGCGAGTTTGGGTGTCCGGCTGGCTGCCGGCGGGGCGACTGCGGGGCGGACCGCCGCGGCGGGCTTGCGCGCCGACCACGGGCGACTCGTGCTGCGTCGCTCGACGCGCGCTGCCCCAGTACCCTTGTTCTTCACCGACAGCGAGGTGGCTGCCGGACGTTCGGCGGCCAGCGACCGAGCGGCGCCCGCGAGCGCAGCCTGGGTCGCCCCGACGTCAAAGCGCGCGAGCATCTCGTTCAGACTGCTGGCCTGTTCGACCATGGACTGCGAGGCGGCGGTGGCCTGCTCGACCAGTGCGGCATTCTGCTGGGTGAGCTCGTCCATCTGCATGACCGCTCGATTGACCTGTTCGATCCCGGCGGCCTGTTCGCGCGACGCGGCGGCAATTTCGGCAACGATGTCCGATACCTTCTTCACCGCCGAGACGATCTTCTCGAGCGTCTGGCCAGACTCGGTCACCAGCACAGAGCCGTCTTCGACCTTGCGCACCGAGTCCTGGATCAATCCCTTGATTTCCTTCGCGGCTGTGGCCGAACGGCCGGCGAGATTACGCACTTCGCTTGCGACCACGGCAAAGCCGCGGCCCTGTTCACCGGCCCGCGCCGCTTCGACCGCCGCGTTGAGTGCGAGCAGGTTCGTCTGGAAGGCGATTTCGTCGATGACCCCGATGATGTCGGCAATGCGCTTGGATGCGTCATTGATGTCGCTCATGGCAGCGACCGCCTGGCTGACGACCGTACCACCCTTCTCGGCCTGATCGCGGGCGGCGAGCGCCAGTTGGTTCGCCTGCGACGCATTGTCGGCATTCTGCTTGACTGTCGTCGTCATCTCCTCCATCGAGGAGGCGGTTTCCTCGAGCGAGGACGACTGCTCCTCGGTGCGCTGCGAGAGGTTCGCATTGCCGGAGGAAATCTCATCGGCTCCGCGGTGCACTTCGCTCGCGACCTGTTTCACTCGGGAAATGACCTCGGACATGGTGTCCGCAAGGCGGTTGACCCCGCGGCCCATCAGCTCGAAGAAGCCGCTCTTGCCAGACAAATCGATGCGCTTGCTCAACTGTCCGGCGACGACCGCAGTGAGCATGTCCTGCATCTGCCGCTCGACCGCGACCTCCTGGGTGCGGTCGAACCACTCGAGCACTACGCCCAGACGTTCCTGATGCTCGTTGGTCACCGGGTTCATGGTCACGGCATAGGTGTGGCCGCCCAAAGTCAGCGTGGCCCGATGCGGCTGCGTGAGCTTGGCGAGCATTGCACGCTGGTGGCCCGGATTCTTGTGGAACGTATCGATGTTCGCGCCACTGAGCCGGCTGACATCGAAGCCGGGCAGCTCGCGACGAATGTCGCTCTCCGCTTCGCGCAAGGACTTCTCCAGGGCCGGGTTCAGGTACTGGATGTGATAGTCGCCATCCGCCACCATCACGCCGGAGGAGACGCTGTCGAGTGCCTCGCGGATGCGAGCGTTCTCTGCAGCAGCAGTGCGTTCGGCCTCAATTTGGTTGCGCAGCTTGCCCTGCATTTGATCCAGGGCGCGCAGAACCTGATTACCTTCATCGTTGCCGTCGATCTCGATGCTGTTGTCGTAGCGTCCGGCGGAGATGTTGTTGAACACGGTGACGGCGCGGCCGATGACTCCGGCGAGAGCGCGGGCGATCACCCAGGAGAGGGCGAGGGCGATGAGCAGCGCGATCAGGGTGATGCCGACCGTGACGCTGCGCGCAGCAGTGACCTGATTCAGGCGATGCTGTACCGCGGCGTCCATGGCCGCATAGCTGGAATCCAGCAGCTGCTGCAGGCTGCTGTTGACTCCACGGGAGCTGCCAAAAAGATCGGCGGCCGTGATGGTCATTTTCTTCGCGCTCAGGATGCGCGAGCGGATCACGTTGAACGAGGTATTGAAGGCCGACAGCGCCCCATTCAGCCGCGGCCGGATCTTGGCACGGTCGGCGGCGGACGCCCCGTTGAGATCGCGTTCCGCCTGGGCGAAGTCACTCAACACTTGGCGGTGGTAGATCTGGATGGCGCGCTGATCTCCGCCGCCGAGATAGCCTTTGATTGCGGCGCTGGTGGCGTACCACTGCACTTCGCCGGCCGCGATGAGCGCCCCGGGGACGTCGCGGGTGGCGACCTGGATGAGTGCGGCGGTCTGGGGTGACGGGTCGACATTCAGGGCCGA
>JAKBBE010000065.1 GCA_021826035.1 Pseudomonadota bacterium
TTCGGCTGCTACAACACCGAGGCGGACGTGTACGCACTGGTGGCGGCGCTCGGCAAGGCCCGCGAGGTGTTCGGCTGATGGACCTGAAAGATCTCTATCGCGACGTGATCCTCGATCACAACCGCCAACCGCGCAACTTCGGGGCGCTCGAGGGCGCCAATGCGCACGCCGATGGCCACAACCCGCTGTGCGGCGACCGGCTCACCGTGTGGGTGCGACTGCAGGGCGAGCGCATCACCGAGGTGCGCTTCGAGGGCAAGGGCTGCGCCATCTCGACCGCATCCGCCTCGCTGATGACCGAAGCGGTCAAGGGCAAGGACACCGCAACGGTGCGCCGACTCTTCGAGCAGGTCCACGCCCTGCTGACGCACCCGAACGGCACGCCCGACGCCGCCCTCGGCAAGCTCGCTGCGCTCGGCGGGGTCAGTGAGTTTCCGGCGCGGGTCAAGTGCGCGACGCTGTGCTGGCACACCTTGAACGCGGCGCTCGAGCGCAGCGCCGATGCGGTCACCACGGAGGGAGGTTGAAGCATGCCCGGTTATGACAGCGAACCGTTCGTCGTACAGCGCGAAGTGAGCGCGGTCATCGTGCCGGCCGGCACCGAGGTCACCCTGCAACCGGGCCAGTCCGGCTACATCACGCAGGCGCTCGGTGGCAGCTTCACGGTGTACATCGAGGGCAACCTCTTTCGCATCAGCGGCGAGGACGCCGAGGCGATCGGCCGCGAACCGGTCAAGCCACCGGAGCTGCCGCCCAATGCCACGGAAGAGGACGTGCGCCAACTCGCCTGGGCGCAGATGCGCACCTGCTACGACCCGGAGATTCCGATCAACATCGTCGATCTCGGCCTGGTGTACGACTGCGAAGTGCAGGGCCACGAGGACGGCACGCGCAGCGTGGCGATCAAACTGACTCTCACGGCGCCGGGCTGCGGCATGGGCGAGGTCCTGGTCGATGACGTGCGCGACAAGGTCGAGCGGATCCCCACGGTGCGCGCCGCGAGCGTCGAGCTCACCTTCGACCCGCCGTGGAACCAGAGCATGATGTCCGAGGCGGCCCGCCTGCAGACCGGCATGTTCTGATCGCGAACCGCGGCGCTCGCCGCAGGCGCCCGCGCGCTCAGCGGCCGCGCACCGCCGCCGGCCGAGGCTCGTGCGAATGACGCGCCAGAGCCGGAAACTGGGCCGTGAATTCCTCACGGCGTCCCTGTACGGTGACGCGGGCAGCGCTTGGAGTGCGGATTCCGTGGGGGAATTCCACTCCGTCCCATAGGACTCTGTCGTGAAGACCTGTAGTCAGGTCCACCCCACAGCAGATCACCCCAGGGAGCGATCCAACGTCGCCCCACCCGTCGGCATCCCTGCCTGCGCCCCGGCGCGTTGCGCCAGGCTGCTGCGCGGCCTGCGCGGTTGCGGCACCACCCCGAGCATCCTCGGCCGTGCAGCCGCCTGTGCTGAATTCGCGCAGCCTCGATGCGCAAAAATCATGGTTCTGATGGCCAGCCTCGTGCAACACGACGCCGAGATTCACAGGCCCTTGCCTTCGAGTTACACGCTCGCCGTTCAGACGGACGCAAACCTCCGCTGCGCGCCCCCCGTGCGCGCGCTCACGGCACGCCGGCCAGCACCGCTCGCAGCGTTGCGACCATCTCGCGGATCTCGGCCTCGGTGCTGATGAACGGCGGCGCCACGGCGAGGGTATCGCCGGTGAAGCGCAGCAGCAGACCTGATTCGATGCCGAGTTCGAAGGCCGCACGTGCCCGCGCGCCCGGCGCATTGGGCCGTGGCGTCAGATCGATGGCCGCGGCAAGGCCGATGTTGCGGATGTCCGCCACGTGCATCGCATCGCGCAGCGAGTGCACCTCGCGCTCGAGCAGCGGCTCGAGCGAACGAGCCCGCTCGATCAGGCCCTCGCGCTCCATCACCTCCAGGGTGGCAAGCCCGGCGGCACAGGCCACCGGATGGCCGGAGTAGGTGTAGCCGTGGAACAGCTCGATCATCTGCTCCGGTCCGTGCATCAGCGCATCGTGGATGCTCTGCTCGGCAATCACCCCGCCCAAGGGCACCGCCCCGTTGGTGATCGCCTTGGCGAACACGATCATGTCGGGCGTCACGCCGAACCGCTGCGCGGCGAAGTTCGACCCGAGGCGCCCGAAGCCGGTGATCACCTCGTCGAAAATCAGCAGGATGCCGTGCCGAGTGCAGATCTCACGCAGCCGCTCCAGGTAACCCACGGGCGGGACGATCACGCCGGTGGAGCCCTGCATCGGCTCGACGATCACCGCCGCAATGGTCGAGGCATCGTGCAGCGCGACCAGCCGCTCGAGCGCCTCGGCCAGATGCACCCCCCAGTCGGGCTGGCCGCGGCTGAAGCGCATGTGCTCAGGATCGTACGTGTGCGGCAGGTGATCGACGAACGGTGCGGCCAGCGCCCCGAAGGTGCGGCGATTGACCGCAATGCCACCGGCTGAGATGCCGCCGATGCCGACCCCGTGGTAGGCGCGCTCGCGGCCGATGATGCGCACCCGGCGCGCATCACCGCGGGCCTGGTGATAGGCGATGGCGATCTTCAGCGCACTGTCGACGGCTTCGGAGCCGGAGTTGGCGAAGAAGACGCGGTTCAATCCCTCGGGTGCCCAGCGTGCGATGCGCGCAGCGAGCTCGAACGCCTTGGGATGCCCGACCTGAAAGGTCGGCGCGAAGTCAAGTTCGCGCAGCTGTTCGTGCACCGCCGTGGCGATCTCCGGGCGGCCGTGCCCGAGTGGCGTGCACCACAGGCCCGAGAGGCAATCGAACACGGTGCGTCCGTCGTGCAGCGTGAAATAGGCCCCTTGGGCGGCGCTCACCAGATGCGGGTGATGCTTGAAGTGCCGGTTGGCGGTAAAGGGCATCCAGAACGCGGACAGATCGGGCGTGTGTGCGGTGTTCATGGACGCCACTATAGCGAATGGATTTGCAGTGCGGATCCCGGGGCGCGCCGTTTCTCCGCCGAGCTTGCGGTGCAGACCGACGGCCCGATACAGTGCTGCCCAGGGTCATTCCCGGGGGAATCGGCATGCGCGCAATCATCGCGATGGGAATCGGTGCACTGTCCTGCATGGCATGCACGTCAGCACTGGCGGTCAATCTCAGCTGCACCTCGGCGGCGGCACTGTCTGCCGAGCTGAGCGCGCATCGCATCACCGCCACGACCCTCGTGCGCGAGTACGAGGCGCGCATCGCGCGCCTGAATCCGAAAATCCACGCGGTCATCGCGCTCAATCCGCGGGCCATGGCCGAGGCGCGCGCCTCGGACGCACGGCGTGCGGCCGGCCACCCGCTCGGGCCGCTCGATGGGCTGCCCGTCCTGGTCAAGGACAACATCGGCATTGCCGGCCTGCCCACCACCGCCGGCTCGCTCGCGCTGGCCAAGAACGTGCGCTCGGTGAGTTCCACCGTGATCCAGAACCTGCGGCGCGCCGGAGTGGTGATCCTCGGGCGCACCAACCTCTCGGAGTGGGCCAACATTCGCTCGGCCCACTCGACCAGCGGCTGGAGCGCGGTCGGGGGACTCACGCGCAACCCCTACATGCTCGATCGCACCGCCTGCGGGTCGAGTTCGGGGTCGGCCGCTGCGGTCGCGGCCGGGCTCGCCGCGGCGGCCATTGGCACCGAAACCGACGGCTCAATCAGCTGCCCGTCGGCGATGAACGGCGTGGTGGGCCTGAAGCCGACCGTCGGCCTCGTCTCGCGCGCAGGCATCGTGCCGATCAGCCAGTCGCAGGACACCGCCGGCCCGATCGCACGCACCGTGCGCGACGCGGCGATGCTGCTGACGGCCATGGCCGGGCGCGACCCGAAGGACCCGGCGACCGCGCACGCCGATGCGCACCGCACCGACTATGCCGCGGGACTGCGCCCCGGGGCGCTCAAGGGCGTGCGGCTCGGCGTCGCGCAGTTTCTGCTGAAGAACTTCTCGCCCAAGACGCTGAAGGTGTTCCGCCACGCCCTGGCGCTGCTGAAGGCCCAGGGCGCAGTCCTGGTGAAGGTCGATGACGAGCACCTCGCGCCGCTGGCGAAGAACGAGAACCTGGTGCTGATGACCGAGCTGAAGGCCGACATGAAGGCCTACCTCGCGGCCTCGCCGCCGGCCGTGCGCAGCCGCACCCTCGCCGACCTGATCACCTTCGACAACACACACGCGCGCCAGGAGATGCGCTGGTTTGGACAGAGCCTGTTCCTGGCGGCCGAGCGCACCAAGGGGCTCGACGACCCGGCGTATCTGCGCGCGCGCGCAACCAACCGGCGCCTCGCCGGACCGCAGGGCATCGAACGGCTGCTCAAGGAGCATCACGTCGTCGCGCTCATCTCCCCGACGCAGGATCCGGCTTCGGTCATCGATCTGGTGAACGGCGATGCCGGCATCGGCGGCGGCGACAGCACGCTGCCGGCCGTGGCGGGCTATCCTTACATCACGGTGCCGATGGGCCAGGTGCAGGGGTTGCCGGTGGGACTGTCGTTCATCGGGTCGAAGTGGTCCGAGGCGCGGCTGATCGATCTGGCCTACGCGTACGAGCACGCGGCGCGCGCTTTCCGCACGCCGACGTACTCGCCCAATGTACTTAACCGCAACCCGGTCGGTCGCCCGCTCTGCGCCGGCTGACTCGCCTCATGAGAGGCTCTCCGGGGCGGCACGGGCATCGGCGCGGTATCGGCTGAGCCAGACCTGCAGCCGCGCGGCGTCCATCGGTCGGGCGATGAGAAACCCCTGGTACTCGTCGCAGCCGGCGGCGGCGAGCCAATCCCGCTGGCGCGGATGTTCCACGCCTTCGGCGACCACCCGCGCCCCGATCGAACGCGCCATGTCGATGATCGCGCGCAGGATCGCCGCATCGCGCGTGCAGGTGGGAATGCCCGCCACCAGGGAGCGATCGATCTTCAGAGCCGCGAGCGGCAGGCGCATCAACTGACTGAGATTCGAATACCCGGTCCCGAAGTCATCGATCGCGACGCGCACACCGAGGCGACCGAGTTCACCCAGACAGCGCAGCGCCGCCCCGGCATCGCGCATCAACGCCGACTCGGTGATCTCCACTTCGAGGAGTGACGGG
Organism: Pseudomonadota bacterium; assembly: GCA_021826035.1. Next base: position 5,090 of record JAKBBE010000065.1, read on the forward strand.
GCAACGCCGTGGCGCTGCAGCGCCGCGCCGATCTCCCCGTGCATCTGGCGCGAGCACAGCTGCACGGCGGAGAGGTTGACCGCGACCGGAACGTCGAGCACCCCGTCCCGACGCCAGCATGCGAGCTGCCGGCACGCCTCCTCGAGCACCCACTCCCCGAGCGGGATGATCAGGCCGCTCTCCTCGGCGATCGGAATGAACTGCGCCGGTCCCACCGCGCCCTGCGGTCCGTGGCGCCAGCGCACCAGTGCCTCCAGGCCGCTCAAGCGCCCGGTGCACAGCGCGAGCTTCGGCTGATAATGCAGCTCGAAGCGCTGCGCTTCGATGGCGGCGCGCAATTGCGCCTCGAGACTGACTCGGCGCAACGCCGCCTGGCGCATGTGCGAGCCGAACACTTGCGTGCTGTAGAGCCGACGGGCACGCGCATCGTGCAACGCCGCATCGGCGTTGGCGAGCAACTCGGTCGCAGCCAACCCGTGCACCCCGGCCATGGCCAGACCGATCCGCGCGCTCACCGAGAGCAGATGCGGACCGATCCTGCGACTGTGCCCGAGGCGCGCGGCGAGGGCGCTGGCGGAGTCGGTGAGCTCGAGCACCGTAAGCCCGGAGCGCACCAGAACGAAGTGATCCGGTCCCAGGCGCCCGACCGTATCCTCAGGCGCCGCGGTGCGGATCAGATCGCCGGCCACCTGCGCCAGGATCGTGGTACCGACCTCGGCACCGAGCGAATCGACGATGTCCTCAAGGCCGCTGATGCCGATCGACAGCACGCCAACGGTCCGATGCGCCGATGCGGCCGCCGCCAGAATGTCCGTCAGTCTCCCCTGCAGCGCGGTGCGATCCGCCAATCCGGTCAGCGCATCGCAGCTGCGACGCCGCGCTGCATCGGGCGACGTGTCACAGGCGTCGAGCAGATGCGTGCCGTCCTCGAGCGCCCCTTGCAGCAGTTGCGCCCGCTCGGCGCGATCGGCCGCGGGCATCGGTCCGCTCGCGAGCGCCTCCACCATGGCGGCGGCGGCGCGCACATCGGCAGGATCCTCGAGATAACGGCTGCACTGCACGGTGAAGCGACGTACGAGGGCACGGTCGCGCGCGCCGATCTGCCCGGCTCGAAGGCACGGCTCGAGCCGCTCGCCCAAGCGCAGCACGACCGAGGAGAAGCTCAACAGGCCCGAGGCGCGCGCGGCGCGCGCCAGGCGATGCAACCGAGCGCGCACGAGGCGGGCGTCACGCCCCCGACAGGCGCTACCGGGGGCCTCGGCCAGCGCCTCGAGCCGCTGCGCGAGCGATGCGAACGCCCGCTGCGCTTCCGTGCGGGTGGCACACCACGCGGGCATCCCCGTCAGGCGCATTGCGGCGCGCCGTGTTCGATCGTAGGGACGCAGCGGATGGCACGGGCGGCGGCGGCGACGTCATCGGTTGTCATCGGGCGGAGGAGCGGCGTGCGGCGCTCGCCCGAGGCCCGCCAGAGCGCCTCGCGCAGGTCGATGAGGCGGCCCGGCAGCCGCCCCAGCGCCGAGCGCCGCGCCGCAGTTGCGGCACGGCTCGGTCCGGTGGACGACCAGGGCAGAACGTCGCACGGCGAATCGAGCCGATCGCCGCTGCGGCCCGGATGTTGAATGGTTCGCAGTCGTTGGATTTGCATGATCACGCACTCCACCATCGGCACGCCAAGCCAGGCGCGGCGCACGGGCGCAATGAGCGGGCGGGTCGGGAGGCCCCGGTGAGTGGGGAGCGCGGGGACAATGGCGCCGGGAGGGACGCAGCGTGCGTCTTCAATGCGACGCACGGAATAAGGTGCGTCCGGGTCGCTTATGTTATCTGGATTTCGCCGCGGGACTGCGAACTCGGTCACAGTCCGGCTCGGTAACCGAGCGGCGCGGCAGACCGGCGAGCGCGTTGATCGCCTCCAGCGCCGTCAGTATCCCGGCGGCGCTGTCGATCAAGCGCATGCGCCGCGCGCGCGCCGCCGCGCGCAGAGTCTCGAAGGCCTCTTGACGGCTCAGGTGCAGCCGCTCCATCAGGACCCCGCAGGCCGTGCTGATGGTCCGAGAGCGCTCGAGCGCCTCGCTCATCCGTGCCAGCCGCGCCCGCAGCTCCCGGGCGTCGGCATAGCGCTGCAGCGCGGCCAGAATCCCCGGAATGCACTGCGGCAGCGCCGGGTAGCGGGCGGCGAGGAACGCGAGCGCGCCGTGTTCTGCAGCGTCGGCCGCACGGCGCTCGTCCCACTCGGCCGCGAGCACGATGAAGGGAATCTCGAGCATGCCGGAGAGCGTGGCGCCGAGGGCGTAGTCCGCCTCGGCGCCGGCGGCCGCGCAGAGCACCACCAGATCGGGTGTCTCGGCGCTGACCGCGGTCATCAGCTCGGTCGGATCGGTGTGCGCCACGGCGGAATGCCCGCGCTCGAGCAACAGATCCGCAACGCGAGCGGCAACCGACGTGTCGTCCGCGGTGATGAGAATCCGCCAGGATTTGACGCGCTGGGTGCTCACTTCGTCTGTATCACTCCTCTGCCCGACCCGTGCGCCGCGCGCCGGTCCCTCCGGCACCGGACCTCACCCCGCCGGGCCGGGGGTACGGCTGCCTGAGTCCTGGGGGTGATCCCCGTGCGCTGCGCGGGGCACAGGCCTCGGTTCGCGCACCGCCGCCGCCGGGGCGCTTCGATGAACTCGCCACTGATCGCCCGGGGATACACAGTGAACAATCCGCGCTGAATCGAGCCTGAATGTCCCGCCCGACGTCGCCAAATTCAGACGCCGCCGCATGGATGCGCATGGTGGCCCGGCGCGGCGCGTACGTCCGCACCGTCGCTGCACGGAATTTCAGGCGCTGCCGCGCCCACTGCGGCGCGCGGCCGGCGTCGCCTGAGCGGTTGCAATCAACTCCAACACTTCCCCGATCAGTGCGCGCATCGCCAGCGTCGCGCGCTCGGCATCGCCCGCCAGGATAGCGTCCAACACCTCTTCGTGCTGAGCAATGCCCGCTGCGCGTCCCTTGATGCGGTTGGTGAAGCGGATCGAGATGCGCAGCGCCGTGTTGATCATCGGGTCGAGCTGCGCGAAGAAACGGTTGCCGGTGGCGGCGAGCACCGCGGTGTGGAAGGCGATGTCGGCCGCCACCGGCTCGTCATCGCCCTGTCCGGCCGCCTGCATGCGCTCGAGTCCGGCGCGAATCTGCTCGATCGCCTCGCGATCGGCGCGGCGGGCCGCGAGCGCCGCGGCGGCCGGCTCGATCGCCAGGCGCATCTCGGTGAACTCCGCGAGCAGTTGCAAGGAGAACTTCCGCTCGAGCAGCCAGCGCAGCACGTCCGGATCGAGCAGGTTCCACTGCGACTCGGCAGTGACGTTCGTGCCCTGGCGCGGCCGGGCCCGCAGCAGGCCCTTGGCCGTGAGCATCTTCACCGCTTCGCGCGTGACCGAGCGGCTGGTGGCGTACTGGCGTGAGAGTTCCCCTTCAGTGGGGAACGGCTGCGTGGCGAAGGCACCGGTGACGATCCGCTGCCCCAGCGTCTCCACCAAGCCGTAGGTCAAGCTGCGTTCGCGCGGGATTCTCGGTTGGGCCACGGATACATCTTTCGCATCAGCACGATTGCGGGCCGCGGCAGTATATCCGCCTCGCGCCGACCTCCAAGGCCCGCACGCGGGGGTTTGCCTCCCCTCCGACATATTATATGATTATTCATCTCAGCCCAGCATTCGAAACAGGACACGCATGAGCGGATCGGAACGGGATCAGAACTCCAAGCCCAAGTTGCGCTCGCGCGCCTGGTTCGACGATCCGGCCGACCCGGGCATGACGGCGCTGCACGTCGAGCGCTACCTCAATTACGGCCTCACGCTCGAGGAGCTGCAGTCCGGCAAGCCCATCATCGGCATCGCCCAGACCGGCTCGGACTTATCGCCCTGCAACCGCCATCATCTGGTGCTCGCCGAGCGCATCGCCGCAGGCATCCGCGCCGCCGGTGGCGTGCCGATCGAGTTCCCGGTGCACCCGATCCAGGAGACGAGCCGCAGGCCCACCGCCGCGCTCGACCGCAACCTCGCCTACCTCGGCCTGGTCGAGGTGCTGCACGGTTATCCGCTCGACGGCGTGGTGCTCACGATCGGCTGCGACAAGACCACCCCGGCCTGCCTGATGGCCGCCGCCACGGTTGACATCCCGGCCGTGGCGCTCTCGGTCGGCCCGATGCTCAACGGCTGGTTCGAGGGCAAGCGGGTCGGCTCCGGGACCATCGTCTGGGAGTCGCGCCAGCTGCTCGCCGCCGGCAAGATCGACTACGCCGGCTTCATGCAGAGAGTCACGGCCTCGACCTCCTCGACCGGCTACTGCAACGTCATGGGCACGGCGAGCACGATGAACTCCATTGCCGAGGCACTCGGCATGCAGCTGCCCGGCTCGGCCGCGATCCCCGCCCCGCACCGCGAACGCGCGCAGATCGCCTACGAGACCGGTACGCGTATCGTGCAGATGGTGCACGAGGACCTGCGGCCCTCGGCGATCATGACGCGCGATGCGTTTCTCAATGCCATCGTGGTGAGCTCCGCCATCGGCGGCTCGACCAATGCGCCGATCCACCTCGCGGCGATTGCGCGGCACATGGGCGTGGAGCTCAGTCTCGAGGACTGGCAGACGTACGGCTACGAGGTGCCGCTGTTGGTGAATCTGCAACCGGCCGGGGAGTACCTGGCCGAGGACTTCCACCGCGCGGGCGGCGTGCCGGCCGTCATCAACCAGCTGATGCAGCGCGGCCTGATCCGTGAACAGGCACTGACCGTCAACGGTCGCACGCTCGGGGAGAATTGCCGCGCTCGCCCCATCAGCGACCCGGAGGTCATCCGCACGATCGATCGGCCGCTGAAGGACAATGCGGGATTCATCGTGATGCGCGGCAACCTGTTCGACTCGGCCATCATGAAGACGAGCGTGATCTCGGAGGAATTCCGCCACCGCTACCTCAGCGATCCGAAGGATCCGGAGGCGTTCGAGGGACCGGTGGTGGTCTTCGACGGACCGGAGGACTACCACGCGCGCATCGACGATCCGGCGCTCGGCATCGATGTGCGCACCGTGCTCGTCATGCGCGGCACGGGGCCGATCGGCTACCCGGGCTCGGCGGAAGTGGTCAACATGCGCCCACCGAGCTACCTGATCAAACAGGGCGTCAGCGCCCTGCCCTGCATCGGTGACGGGCGTCAGTCGGGAACCTCCGGCTCGCCCTCGATTCTGAATGCCTCGCCGGAGGCCGCCGCCGGCGGCACCCTGGCGTTGCTGAAGAGCGGGGATCGAGTCCGGATCGACCTGCGCAAGCGTGAGGTCACCGTACGGATCGACACGCAGGAGCTCACCGCACGGCGCACGGCGCTCGAAGCCGCTGGCGGCTATCACATTCCGCCCTCGCAGACGCCGTGGCAGCAGATCCAGCGCGCCATGGTCGGCCAGCTCGGCGAGGGGATGATTCTCAACGGCGCAGAGCAGTTCCAGCGCGTCGCGGCCCGCTTCGGGGTGCCGCGCGACAATCACTGAGCGACCCGGCGACGCTTGACGATCCGGGCGCAGGGTCATACCGTCCGAAGCGAGCCCGCAGCGGGCTCGCTTCGGGAGACCGCCATGGCCGAGAGCCGTCCGCCCTTTCCCCCGTTCACGAGTGAGAGCGCAGTCCTCAAGGTGCGCGCGGCGGAAGATGCGTGGAACAGCCGCGACCCACACCGCGTGTCGCTGGCGTATACCCAAGACAGCCAGTGGCGCAACCGAGCGGAGTTCGTGACGGGCCGCGCGGCCATCGTCGAGTTCCTCACGCGCAAATGGGCGAGCGAACTCGACTACCGCCTCATCAAGGAGCTGTGGGCCTTCACGGCTCATCGCATCGCCGTGCGCTTCGCGTACGAATGGCATGATGCGCGCGGCGCCTGGTTCCGCTCCTACGGCAATGAGAACTGGGACTTCGATGAGCAGGGACTGATGCGCCGGCGCATCGCCAGCATCAACGATCTGCCGATCACTGAGGCGAATCGCCACTATCACTGGCCGCTCGGGGTGCGTCCGGCGGGCCATCCGGGGCTGAGCGAGCTGGGGCTGTAAGCGTAAGAGGACGGCCGGCACAGGCCCGAGGCCGACGGAAAACGCATCACGCGTCACGCGAGGACATTCGCGCCAGCGCGTTCGACGCAACCGCTCAGACCTGCGTGAGGCCCGCCACCGCAGCGCCCAGTCCCGCCAGAACGCACGAGTCACCATCGAGTACGCGCGCATCAGCGCCAAAGCTCGCCAGCGCACGCGCATAGCGCGCCGTCAGTGCCGGATCGCCGATGAGCGTCGGCACCGAAGCGGAGGCCTGCAGATGCGCGCGCATGCTGTGCACTTCGGCGCCGATCAACAGCCCCGAGAGCAGCGAGCGGGCCCATCCGGCACTGCGCCCCTCGATCAGCTGCGCGGAGCGAGTCTCGAACAGGTTGGCCGCCAGATCGAAGCGCGCCGCATTGCGCAGCCCCACCTCGAAACCGTCCTCATCCGGCTCATCGGCGCCACCGACCCGCAGCAGCGAGGAGCGGGTGCTCAGCAGCTCAAACAGCTCGCCGGTGAAATACGTCTGCAGCCGCGCGATCCGGCCGTCGCGCACCTCGACCCACTTGCAGTGCGTACCGGGCAGCACCAGCATGCGCCGGCCGGCCGCGAGCGCCGGCTCGAGCGCCAGCGCCCCGAAGATCTGCGTCTCCTCACCGCGCATCACGTCGGCCCCGTCGCGAAAATTCTGCGCCTGAATCCCGGCCAGGACCGTGAGCGTCTCGGCGCCCGCGCGCACGCTCACGGCCCCGGCGCGCCACTGCGCCAGGGTGGCCGGCGCGCGCACATAGGGGACTTCCACCAGTCCGGTGCGCGACCCGGCCATGCCACACAGCACCGTTCGCTCGAGCGTCAGGCGCGCTCGCCACGGCGCCAGCACACGCGCCAACACCTCGCTCGGCGCCTCGGCGCCGAGTGCTGCGATCCCCGGGCCATCGCGCCGCTCGGCAACGATGCCCTCGATCTGCAGAAACGCGCGCAGGCGACTGCTTCCCCAGTCACACAGCACCCGCGCTGTACTGTCCCGATGCACCTCGTCGTTCCCGCTCACCGTCGCTCCTGTACCGCTCACGCGCACCCGACACGGGCGAGCGGCTGCGCCAGTCCCGCCACCGGGGCATGGAAAGAGAACACATCGCCCGCCATCGTCTGCGCGGCACGCTCGGCCGGCGAGAGTCCCTGGCGGGCCGTGGTCACATAGGCGGTTCGCAAATCCGTCCCTCCGAAGGCGACCTTCGTCACCTGCGCACACGGCAGGCGCACCGTCGCGAGCAGGCGGCCGTCCGGGGAATACCGGCGCACGGCCCAGCCGGACCACAGCGCCACCCAGAGACACCCCTCGGAGTCGACCGTGGTGCCGTCCGGATAACCGCCCGCCGGTTCGATCTGCACCAGTACGCGCTTGTTCGTGAGCACGTGCGGCTCCGGCCGGTCGAAGGCGTACACCGTGCGGCCCGGACTGTCGGTGTGATAGAAAGTGCGGCCGTCTGGACTGAAGGCCGGACCGTTGGTGACGACGTATCCGCGATCGAGCGGCACGCACAGACCGTCGGCGCCCAGGCGATACAGCACCCCGCTCGGTGTCTGCTCCGGATCGTGCATCGATCCGAACCACAGCGCGCCTTCGGGGCTGACGCACCCATCGTTGAGGCGATTCTCGGGGCTCTCGGCCTCGACGGCGCTGAGCAGCGTGAAGCGCCCGCTCGGCGGATCGAACAGAGTGAGCCCGCCCTTGAGCCCCACCACGAAGCCGCCGCCGGCCCGGGCGGCCAGAAATCCCGGTGGCGCCGGCGCCGTCCAACTCTCGTGCTCGGCGCGGTCCGGCCGCAACCGGTGCAGGCGCAGCCCCTTGATATCGACCATCCACAGCGCCGCGTCGGAGGCGACCCACAGAGGTCCCTCACCCAGTTCGGCGCCGAGCGAAAAGGCGTGCTCGGCGTGCATCACGAGCGCCGGGTCATCTGCGACCGCAGGGCATGGAAACCCCAGCGCTCACCCCGGAGGGGCGGGGCGCAAAACCCCTGCAATGCATCACCTCTGGGCCGCTGCGGCAGTCGCTCGATCATAGATCTGATTAGTCTGATTATTCAGCCGGCGGGCGTCAAGCCGTACCCTGAGCCGCCCGGCGATCCCCGTAGTACTCGCGGAACCACTCGACGAACTGCCGCACCCCCACCTCCACCGGCGTTGCGGGCCGGTAACCGACGTCCCGAGCGAGGTCTTCGACATCGGCGCAGGTCTCAGGAACATCGCCCGGCTGCAGCGGCAGGAAGCGCTTCTCGGCCTGGCGCCCGAGACACTGCTCGAGCACCTCGATGTAGCGCATCAGCTCGACCGCCTGGTGGTTGCCGATGTTGTACAGGCGGTATGGCGCTCGGCTGCTCGCCGGATCGTGCGTCGCGCCGTCCCAGTGCGGATCGGGCGCGGCAATGTGCTCACAGACACGCACGACGCCCTCGGCGATATCGTCCACGTACGTGAAGTCGCGTTTGTGACGGCCGTTGTTGTAGACGTCGATGGGCTTGCCATCGAGGATGTTGCGAGCGAACTGGAACAGCGCCATGTCGGGCCGGCCCCACGGGCCGTAGACGGTGAAGAAGCGCAGCCCCGTGGTCGGCACGCCGAACAATGCCGAGTAGCTGTGTGCCATGGCCTCGTTGGCCTTCTTGGTCGCCGCATAGATCGACAGCGGATGATCGGCTCCGCGGTGCGGCGAGAACGGCATGTCGGTATTGGCGCCGTAGACCGAACTGGTCGAGGCGTAGACCAGATGCTCGATGCCGTTGTGACGGCATCCTTCGAGCACCGTCAGCGTCCCGGAGACATTGCTGCGCA
>JAKBBE010000066.1 GCA_021826035.1 Pseudomonadota bacterium
AACAGGCCATTCGCGCCGCGGGCCGTAATCTCTGGAGCGCCGATCGCCCTTTTACTCTCGTCGTGCTGAGTCCGCCGCCGGCGCAGCTCCAGCAGGCCGCCGACGGCGCCGCGGTGCAGCAGGCCGCCGAGCGGCGCGGGCTGCCGATCAGTATCGTGCCGTTGACGGTGCGCACGGCGGACGGGCAACTGCTGAGCGCCTCGGCGCTGCTGGCGATGGCGCACAACCTAGGTGCTGAGCAGTTGCTCATCGGCCGGGACGTTACCGCGGCGGCGGCCTCACCGGGTGCGACGGCCGTCCCCGCAGCCCCTGCGGGGCTGGGCACGGACACCACGGTTCCGGTACCCGATTCCTGGCATTGGACGCTCGTCACCCCGTTCGTCACGCGGCAGTTCACCGGCGCGGTGACTGCGGGCATCGATCAGACCGTCGAATGGCTGGCGCCGCCACTGCAGGCCACCCCGGGGGGCGGGATTGCCAAGACACCGCTGCGCATCGTGGGGCTGCGGACCCTCGATGACTATGCGCAGGTGGAGACCATGCTCGCGGCGGTGCCGGGCGTGCACCAGAGCACCGTCCGCGAGGTCGATGGCAGCACCGTGGAGTTCGAACTCTGGGTCCGCGGTGGTGCGGCGGGTCTGCGCCAAACGCTCTCGCTGTCGCCGCGCCTGAAGTCTCAGGCCTCGAACGGGATGCTCACGTACCGGTATGCGCCGCCGCCTGCGCCGCCTGCCTCGAACCCAGCCGCGAGCAGCGCCGCTAGGCTCGGCGGGACGCAGCCGCCGGCCACCGACCCCCCGGCGGCGCCTTCGCCCTGAGCCGTGCGCCACATACCCAACCTGATCTGTCTGATCCGGCTGGCGTTGATCTGGCCGGTGGCAGGTGCGCTGCACGCGCAGCGGTACGCGCTGGCTTTGGTACTGTTCGTGGTCGCGGCGGTGTCTGACGGTCTCGATGGGTTTCTCGCCAAGCGCTTCAATTGGGTCTCGGAACTCGGCAAGGTGCTCGATCCGGCGGCCGACAAGCTGCTGCTGGTGGTGATTTTCGTCGAGTCCGCCTGGCTCGGCCTCGTGCCCTGGTGGGTGACCGCCGCGGCCGTGGCCCGCGATGTCATGATCGCCCTCGGGGCGCTCATCTATCGGGTCTGGTTCGGTCCATTGCGCGGCCGCCCGACGGTGATCAGCAAGATCAACACCGCCACGCAGCTGCTGTACCTCGCCGGTGTGATGTTCGTGGCGGCCTCGCATCTGCCGCTCGCCGGAGAGCTGCGTGCGTTCGCGCTCATCGTGTTTCTCACCACGGCGCTGTCGGGCTTTGACTATCTGGCGACTTTTTCGCGCCGCGCCTGGACCTCGGCGCAGCCGATGGCCTGAACCATGACGATGCAGCAGCTGCCGCTCGGGGTACGCCTGGCCGATCGCGCCGTATTCGAGAGTTTCCTGCCGGCGCGCAACGCCGAGGTGCTCGAGCATGCGCGCCGCGCGGCGTGTGGGGAGCCGGGGGTCAGCTGGTTTTGCGGCCCCGCTGGAGCGGGCAAGACGCATCTGCTGCAGGCGATCTGCGCCGCCGCGGGCAGCGCCCGGCGCACCGCCTACGTCCCGCTCGACGAATTGGCACAGCTCGGCGTGGAGGTGCTCGCCGGGCTGCCGCAGCTCGATTGCCTGGCGATCGACGATCTCGATGCGGTGCTCGGACACATCGAGTGGGAGCGGGCGCTCTTTACGCTGGTGCGCGAAGTGACGGAGTCCGGCGCCACGCTGGTGCTTGCCGCCGACCGGCCGCCGGCACTACTGCGCTGGGCGCTGGCGGATCTGGGTTCACGCTGCGCCGCCGCGGCGGTGCTTCAGCTGCGTGCGCTCGATGAGACCGAACAGCAGGAGGCGCTCAGGCTGCGCGCGCGGCTGCGCGGTCTGGAACTGCCGGAGGATACCTCGCGCTGGCTGCAGCGGCGCTTCCCGCGCGACATGGGCCAGCTCTATGCATTGCTCGACACGCTCGATGAGGCGGCGCTCGCGGCCCAGCGGCGCCTGACGGTGCCCTTCATCCGCGAAGTCCTGGGGCGCTCCGCTCGCCCCTGAGGGGCGAGCGGCCCCTCACTCCTGCGGCGCGGCGGCCAGGCGCACGGCGAGCGCGGCGACTCGCCGACCGAGCGCCTGGGCGAGTTCGCGCTCATCGGCTGCGAGTTGCGCGGCATTGTCGGCGCCGGCGACGTGCGAGGCCCCATAGGGCGTGCCGCCGCTGGCGGTGCGCTGCAGCGCCGGCTCCGTGTACGGCAGGCCGACCAGGTACATGCCGTGATGCAGCAGGGGCAACATCATCGACAGCAGCGTGGATTCCTGGCCGCCGTGCTGGGTCTGGGTTGAGGTGAACACCCCGGCCGGCTTGCCGGCGAGTGCCCCGGAGAGCCACAGGCTCCCCGTGCCGTCGAGAAAATACTTCAGTGCCGCGGCCATGTTGCCAAAGCGGGTCGGGCTGCCGAGCAGCAGCCCGTCGGCCGCGCGCAGATCCTCCAGTGTCGCGTACGGGGCGCCGCCCGCCGGCACGGCCCGGGTCGGCCCCTCGTTCTCGGCGCTCACCGGCGCCACGGTGCGCAGCTTGGCGCTCGCCCCCGGCACCGCTTCGATGCCGCGGCAGGCCTGGCGGGCGAGTTCGGCGGTCGCACCGCCTCGGGAGTAGTAGAGAACAAGGATTTCGCTCATCGGGGCTGCGCTCCGGTGGAGAGTCGCACTAGGGTATATTGAATCGATGCTGTGCAAGAAATGTCTGGTGTCCGGCCGCGTGCAAGGGGTGTTTTACCGCGCCACCTGTCAGCGACGTGCGCGCGAGCTCGGGGTGCACGGCCACGCGCGCAATCTGCCTGACGGTCGGGTGGAAGTGCTGGTCTGCGGCGAGCCCTCGGCGGTCGAGACGTTCATCGCCTGGCTGTGGGAGGGCTCGGCGGCGAGCCGAGTGGAGGCCGTCGAGGTGAGCGATGCGGCACACCCGCCCGGGGAGCCGCCGCAGGGATTTCGCACCGCCTAAAGCGCGCCCGCCGGCCGGCTCACCGCAGCGGCTCGCGGCTGCGGTCCGGCATCAGCATCAGTGCGCCGATCGACAGCAGTGCGCCCAGCATCAAGTAACCGGCGGCCGCGAGGCTGGAGCCGCTCGCGCCGATCAGCGCCGTGGCGATCAGTGGCGCCGTGCCGCCGCCGAATCCGATCCCGACGTTGAAGGCAAGCGAGTAGCCGGAGAGACGGAGCTCGGAGGGGAACTGCTCGGAGAGCATCGCCGGGGCGCTGCCCATGATCATGCCGAGGAATACCGCGAAGCCGAGCTGCGCCAGCGCGAATGCGGCCCATTCGCCGCGTCCGGCCAACAGGAAAAAGCCGATAGCGGCAGAGAAGATCAGTGCGAACGCGAGGATCAGCATGGTGCGCCGCCGCAGCACACGATCCGTCAGCCAGCCCGCTAGCGGAATCGTGCAGATCGCCACGGCCTCCCCGACGGTGTTGACCGCGAGTGCTCTGCCGCTCGCGAGGTGTCCGAACTTGCTGGCAAAAGTCGGCAGAAACACCAGTGTCAGGTAGTCGGCGGCGCCGTACCCCCAGGTGAACAGGGCCGCGAGCATCATTGCGCGCGGCGCCCGGGTCAAGGCCAGTTTGATCGGCAGCGCACGCGGCTGGTTCGCATCGATCGGGTCCGGCTCGTAACCGTGTTGGCTGAGATTCGTGCGTAGCCAGTAGGCGAGGGCCGCGATGCCGCCGCCGGCGAGAAACGGAACGCGCCAGACCCAGCGCAGATGCGGCGCGTGTGCCAAGAGCAGCACGGTGCCGGTGGCCGCGGCGGCGGCGAGCAGATATCCACCGGTTGAGCCGATGTTGGCAAAACTGCCGGCGATGCCGCGTCGGTGACGCGGCGAGGTCTCGATCAGATACGACACTGAGCCGGTGAACTCGCCGCCCACGGAGAAGCCCTGGAAGATGCGCACCAGGAGCAGCAGGGCGGGCGCCCACAAACCCACCTGTTGGTACGTCGGCAGCACGCCGATCGCGCTGGTCGCAATTCCCATCAGCGCTACCGAGGTGATCAGTACGGCTCTGCGGCCGACCCGATCGCCGATGTGACCGAGGATAGCGCCACCGAGGGGGCGCACCGCGAAGCCGAGCGCAAATCCGCCGTAGGCGCCGAGCAGCGACGCAATCGGATTCTTCGAGGGAAAGAAATGCGCGCCGATCACGGGCGCCAGATAGCCGTACAGGCCGAAGTCGTACCACTCCAGAATGTTGCCGATCATGCCGACGAGCAGGGCTTGCGAGGAGAGATGCTCGATTCTGTTGATGGCGGCGACATCAGTCCGTGCGGTGGCCGGATCGGTCATGCCTCATCTCCTGGATTGCGTGGCGGTGCCGCGATGCGCTCACTCGGGCCGCGTCCGCGCCTGCTGCGATGGCGTGCCTGCACGAAGACGCAACCACAGCTCACCGGCGCCGAGATCCACCCGCACGCAGCGGTGTGCGCCTGGCGGGGCGGATCAGGATCCCGTTGAACCGAAGCCTGAACGGCTTGGCCGGGTGTTGGCAACCCCGGATGCTTCGCCGGGGCCGCCGGCGACCGCTAATGGCGTGCGGCGGCCGCAGGCACGGCGTGCACCGGAAAGCCCAGATCATCCGCGCCGTTCCAGTTTTCCCACGCGTTGAGCACGCGGTCGGGATAAAAGTGCCGCCCGACGCTGCCGTTGTATTCCTCGAGCGCGAGGCGCACGTCATCGTGGGTGATCGACAGGTAGTAGCGCAGAATGGCGCAACCCATGCGGATGTTGGCGGCGACGTGTACCAATTCATAACCCTTCATGCCGAGTCGCTCGGGCCAGTAGGGCATCACCTGCATCAGGCCGACCGCGCCGCTGCCGGAGACGGCCCAGCGGTTGAAGTCGCTCTCGACCTGCATCACGGCCAGCACCAGTCCTGGGGGCACCTTCGCCGCTCCGGACTGGTGCGTGACGCAGTACACCTGTTTCAGGATGCGCAGCCGCACGGCCGGGTTGTGCACGAAGCGCGCCATGCGCGGCTCCATCAGCGTGTACCACACCGCCGCGTCGTAGCGGTTCATGAAGCACTGCGCCTGATGGATGGCCTGCTGCACGATCGGGCGCAGCGCCGGGTCACGCTGCCCTCCGGCCTCGGCTCGCGGGCCGAGCGCGAGCGCGAGCGCGGCGAGGAGCGCAGCTGCGCTCTTAGCGGCCGATGCGCGCACGCAGGAAGCTGAGGGCCTCATCGGCCGGGAAATCCATACTCTCGCTCTCACGTCGATGCCGGTACTCCAGGCGGCCGGCCGCAAGACCCCGTTCGGCCACCACCAGCCGGTGCGCAATCCCGAGCAGCTCCGCATCGGCGAATTTCACCCCGGGGCGCGCGTCGCGGTCGTCATAGAGGACCTCGATGCCCGCGGCCGAGAGCTCCTCGTAGAGCCGATCGGCCGCCTCGCGCACCTGCGGGGCCTTCTGCGCCCCGAGGCTCACCAGGACCACCTGGAACGGGGCGAGCGGCTCCGGCCAGATGATGCCGCGCTCATCGTGATTCTGTTCGATCGCCGCCGCCACGACGCGCGTCACGCCGATGCCATAGCAGCCCATCAGCAAGGTCACTTCCCGGCCGGACTCATCGAGCACCAGCGCCTTGAGCGCATCGCTGTACGTGCGGCCGAGCTGGAAGATGTGTCCGACCTCGATGCCGCGGGCGAGCTTCAAGTGCCCCTGGCCGCTCGGGCTCGGATCACCCTCGACCACGTTGCGCAGGTCGGCCGCCACGTAGCTCTGTATGTCGCGGTCCCAGTTCACCCCGGTGAGGTGCATGTCTTTTTCGTTCGCGCCGCAGACGAAATCCGCAGTGGCGAGCGCGCTGTGATCGGCGTAGAGGCGGCACTTCAGGCCCACCGGTCCGATGAATCCGGCTTCCGCGCCCGTGGCCTGGTGGATCCGCTCGGCGCTCGCCATGCGCAGCGGTGTAGCGACTCCCGGCAGGTGCTGCGCCTTGGTGGCGTTCAGCTCGTGATCACCGCGGATGACGAGCGCTACCACCGCCCCATCGCCGTCGCCGTCGCCCTCGACCAGCAGCGTCTTCAGGCAGCGCTGCGGCGGCACACCGAGCAGCTTGACGATGGCCTCGATGGTCTTGGTCCCGGGGGTCGGCACTTTTTGTACAGGTGCACTCGGAGCGGGGCGCTCGCCCTCGGGCGCCCGTGCTTCGGCCGCCTCGATGTTGGCGGCATAGCCATCTGCGTCCGAGAACACGATGGCGTCCTCGCCAGAGGAGGCCAGGACGTGAAATTCCTGCGAGACGTCCCCGCCAATCGGGCCGGAGTCGGCGCGCACCGCGCGGAAATCGAGCCCCATGCGCGTGAAGATGCGCGTGTAGGTCTCGTGCATGAGCCGGTAGCCGGCCTGCAGGGACGGTTCATCGGCATGGAAGGAGTAGGCGTCCTTCATGACGAACTCGCGGGCCCGCATCACCCCGAACCGCGGGCGGATCTCGTCGCGGAACTTCGTTTGCACCTGGTAGAAGTTCACCGGCAGCTGCCGGTAGCTCTTCAGTTCCCGCCGCGCGATGTCCGTGATCACTTCCTCGTGGGTCGGTCCGGCGACGAAATCCCGTTGATGGCGGTCTTTCAGCCGCAGCAGCTCCGGACCGTACTTCCCCCAGCGGCCCGACTCCTGCCACAGCTCGGCCGGCTGCACCACCGGCATCAGCACCTCCAGCGCCCCGGCCCGGTTCATCTCCTCGCGGATGATGGCCTCGGCCTTGCGCAGCGTGCGCAGGCCCATCGGCAGCCAGCTGTATAGGCCCGCGGCGAGGCGGCGAATGAGCCCGGCGCGCAGCATCAGCTGGTGGCTGATGATCTCGGCTTCGGCAGGGGTTTCTTTGGTGGTCTGGATCGGATACTGCGAGAGTCTCATGACACGGATCTTGGCCTCGGGGTGAGCCCGCATCATAACAGCTGGGCCCAAGCTGATAAGATGTGCCGGTGAACTGCCCCGAGAGACCAGCCCGAGTCCGCCCGCGCCATGCACGAGAACCCACGTCCAGAGAGCGATGAGCCCGTGCCCGAGGCGCACGCGCTGCGCCGGCCGCGGCGGGGCTTTTACCTGCTGCCGAACCTGCTGACCACGGCGAGCCTGTTTTCCGGCTTCTATGCCATTGTCGCGGCCATCGATAAGCACTTCGCGCAGGCCGGCATGGCCGTGTTCATCGCGATGGTGTTCGATTCCCTGGACGGGCGCATGGCGCGCCTGACGCGCACCGAGAGCGCGTTCGGCAAGGAATATGACAGCCTCTCCGACATGGTCTCGTTCGGCGTTGCGCCGGCTATCGTCGCCTACCAGTGGGGCGTGGTGCGCATTGCCGAGTACGGGCGCGCCTGGGGACGGTTCGGCTGGCTGGCGTGCTTCTTCTACGCCGCAGCGGCCGCGCTGCGTCTGGCCCGCTTCAACGTGCGCACCGCCAGCGTCGATAAGCGCTATTTCGAGGGGCTGCCGAGTCCATCGGCAGCCGCTACGGTGGCCGGCTTCGTGTGGGTCTCCAGCCAGTGGCGCCAGCCGGGCCTGACCGGCTTGATCGTGGCCTTCACCGTGACAGCGCTCGCCGGGGCGCTCATGGTCAGCCGGTTCAGCTTCTACAGCTTCAAGACCGTCGATTTCGACGGGCCGATCCGCTTCATTTTCCTGCTGTTCGTGCCGCTCGCGTTCGTGCTGATCGCGAGCGATCCGCCGCTGATCCTGCTCATGATGTTCGGCGGCTACGCGGTCTCGGCGCCCCTGCAGTGGCTGTCGCGGCGGCTGCGCCGCCGCCATCGGCTGCCGCCGCGGGAACGGCCGCAGTCATGAGCGGGCCGGCGCGCCGCGCCGAGTATCTCCAGGCGCTCGGCATCGATTGCTGGGTGCCGCGGACGGCGCTCACCTGCGCTGCCGCGGCACCGGTGGAGCCTGCACACGGTCCCGCCGAGTCACCGGCGAAGCCCCTGGTGAGCGCCTCACCGCGGCGTGCCGGCGAGGCCGGAGCAGCCGAGGTGTGGGAACAGCTGCGTGAGCAAGTGCGCCGCTGCACGGCCTGTGCGCTGCACGAGACCCGCACCCAGGCGGTGTTCGGCGTCGGCAATGCGCACGCCGAGTGGATGGTGATCGGTGAGGCGCCGGGGGCCGAGGAGGACCGGCGCGGGGAGCCGTTCGTCGGCCGCGCCGGACAGCTGCTCGATGCGATGCTGCGCGCGATCGGTCTGAGCCGCGAGACCAACGTGTACATCGCCAATATCCTCAAGAGCCGCCCGCCCGGCAACCGCGATCCGCGGCCGGAGGAAGTGGCCGCCTGCCTGCCCTACCTGCACCGCCAGATCGCGCTGGTACGCCCGAAGCTGCTGCTGGCCGTCGGTCGTATCGCGGCGCAGACGCTGCTCGGCACCGACGCGCCGCTCGGGCGGCTGCGCGGCCGGGCGCACGCGTTCGCCGAGCACAACGTGCCGCTCGTGGTGACGTATCATCCGGCCTATCTGCTGCGCTCGCCTGCCGAGAAGCGCAAGGCGTGGGAAGATCTGCAGTTCGCGCGCAGCCTGTTTGCGCAGATCCGTACCCCAGAACCGAACGATGGCCACTGCTCCTGAACTGCTGAAATCGCTGCCGCCGGCCTCGATCCGCCCGATGTGCGGCGGAGATGTCGCGGAGGTTTTTGCCATTGAGCGGGCCGCCTATACCTTTCCCTGGACCGCCGGCATCTTTCGCGACTGTCTGCGCGTCGGGTACGTCTGCCGCGTGCTGATGCGCGCCGAGCGGGTCTGCGGCTACGGCGTGATGAGCCTCGGGGCCGGGGAGATGCATGTGCTCAACCTGTGCGTCGCCGAGGAGCACCGTGGGCGCGGCCTCGGTCGGCGCATGCTTGAGCACCTGCTGGAGCACGGCGCCGCCGCCGGCATGCTTGATGCGTTCCTCGAGGTGCGCCCGTCGAATTGTGCCGCGCTCGCGCTGTACCGCTCGCTCGGCTTTACGCAGATCGGGATGCGCCGCGGCTACTACCAGGCGGTGAACGGCCGCGAAGACGCCTGCGTATTGAAACTGACCCTGCGCGCAAACCGCGCTGACCACACCTGAATTCCAACATCCATGACTGACCTTGCTGCCGAAGTCCGCAGACGGCGGACCTTTGCCATCATCTCGCATCCCGATGCGGGCAAGACGACGCTGACGGAGAAGCTGCTGCTGTTCGGCGGGGCGATCCAGATGGCCGGTACCGTCAAGGGCCGCAAGGCCGACCGCCATGCCACCTCGGACTGGATGCGCCTCGAGCAGCAGCGCGGCATCTCGGTGACCTCCTCGGTGATGCAGTTCCCGTACGGGCAGTGCATCGTCAACCTGCTCGATACGCCGGGCCACGAGGACTTTTCCGAGGACACCTACCGTACGCTGACCGCGGTCGACTCGGCGTTGATGGTGATCGACTGCGCCAAGGGCGTCGAGCAGCGCACCATCAAGCTGATGGAGGTGTGCCGCATGCGCGACACGCCGATCATGACGTTCATCAATAAACTCGATCGCGAAGGGCGCGCGCCGATCGAACTGCTCGATGAAATCGAGCGCGTGCTCGCCATCCGCACCGCGCCGGTGACCTGGCCGATCGGCATGGGGCGCGCGCTGCGCGGCATCTATCACCTGCTCGAGGACCGGCTGTACGTCTACAACGCCGCCGAGCGCGGCCGTATGGGGGAGAACCAGGTGATCGAGGGACTCTCAAGCGCAGCGGCCGAGGCGTTTCTCGGTGCCGAGGCGGCCGCCGTGCGCGAAGAAATCGAGTTGGTGCGCGGCGCGACCGAGCCGTTCGATCCCCAAGCGTATCGCGCCGGGCGGCAGACGCCGGTGTTCTTCGGCTCCGCGATCAACAACTTCGGCGTCGAGGAACTGCTGGCCTCCTTCACCCGTCATGCGCCGGGACCGCTGCCGCGCGCGTCGCGCGAGCGGCCGGTCGATCCGCTCGAGCCGGCGCTCACCGGCTTCGTGTTCAAGATCCAGGCCAACATGGATCCGGGGCATCGCGACCGCATCGCGTTCATGCGGCTGTGCTCGGGCCGCTACAGCCGCGGGATGCGCCTGCATCATGTGCGGCTCGGCAAGGAGGTGCGCATCTCAGATGCGCTCACGTTCATGGCCGCCGAGCGCGAGCATGCCGAGGAGGCGTTTGCCGGGGACATCATCGGACTGCACAACCACGGCACGATCAACATCGGCGATACGTTCACCGAGGGCGAGCGACTGGTGTTCACCGGCGTGCCGAACTTCGCCCCGGAGATCTTCCGCCGCGCGGTGCTGAAGGATCCGCTGAAGATGAAAGCGTTGCAGAAGGGACTCGCACAGCTGTGCGAGGAGGGCGCGACGCAGCTGTTCAAGCCGCTGCGCAACAATGATCTGATCCTCGGGGCAGTCGGGCCGCTGCAGTTCGAAGTGGTCGCCTTTCGCCTGCAGGATGAGTATGGCGTCAGCTGCGTGTTCGAGCCGGTCAACGTCTACACGGCCCGCTGGATCGTCTGCGACGACGCGCGCAAACTCGAAGAGTTTCGCTCGCGCGCCTACGAGCACCTGGCGGTCGACCACAGCGATGCGCCGGTGTATCTGGCGCCGGGCCGAGTCAACCTCGAACTTACCCGGGAGCGCTGGCCCGACGTTGTGTTTCGCGAAACCCGCGAGCACGCGCTCTAGCGTAGGGTCTCTGCGGGCCGGCGCGGGCGTGCGCCGGCGTCACTGGTTCGCCGTCGCCGCCCACTGCGGTGTCATTCAGTACCCGATGCATCCGCCGAGCCCCGGGGCGTGGCCGCCGTGAAATCGTCCGAAGTGGCGGGCGGACACCAGGGCTATGAGAGAGCGCGAGATTCTGCTGCGGCCGCTTGCGCGGGGTTGCGCGCGGGAACGGCTCCGACATCACGGATGATCAGATACCCGATGGCTGATGTGCTGAAAGTCGCGGATTGAAGACCATGCGTCGAGAGCTACGATCTGCAGACGGCTGATCCGTAGTTCTCAACATTGCGACAGGTTCAAGCGTGGACGTATCAGTTTATTCCGGTAGTCCTCACCGGTTCGGACGACGAGCGCTTCGCATTCGAACGGTTGAAAGTGGTTTCCGTGGCCACTATTGCAAATACTCCGGTCGTCACCGCGATGGCAACCCGAACGGCTGGCGGCGTAAGCGCTCTCTGGAGCCACACCGGCTGAGGCTCGTGTCGAGCCCGTGGCGCACAGCGGTGTGCGCAATCTCGCGGGCAGCGGCGCCACGGTCGCTGACAGGGGGATTCTCAGGAAGATCTTCGATCCCGGCGGAACATCTTCCGCTCGGCTCGCTGCCTCGACCGGCCTGACTGGTGGGTCGGTATCGCAGTTCGTTGATCGCACCCATCAGGGTGTCTGGGGAAATTGCGCGATCGGTGACGGTCGCGCCAGCTCTTCTTAGCTTGTCAATAATATGCGCCTACTTTTTATTATTGCCACGAGGTTCGAATGAAACCGCGCCGCTGGGATACTCTCCAGTACGGCATTGCCGAAGGGCAAGTGGGCTATTTCACCACGGCGCAAGCGCGCGATGCCGGTCTGCATCCGGTGCGGCTAGTTCAGCTTCATCGACAGGGTGACATTCAGCGCGTATCGCGCGGCGTCTATCGACTGACCCGATACCCGGTCTCGCCACTCGGCCAGTACATGGAAGCGGCTCTGTGGCCGCAAGTCCGCCGCCCCGGCGCACAAGCTACCGTTTCTCACGAATCCGCCCTGGCGATTTACGGATTGTCGGACGTCAGTCCTGCGAAAGTGCACATCACCTTGCCACATGCGCTTCGCATTCGTCGCGCCTTACCCCGATATCTAGTTCTTCACTACGCGGATCTCGAACCGCGAGATATCAAGCAAATCGAAGGCGTACCCGTTACCGCCGCCGCGCGCACCATCTGCGACGTGCATGCTGCCCATCTCGGGCCTGCGCTCGTCCGTCAAGCAATCACGGACGGACGCAAGACGGGTCACCTGACTTTCGATGAAGCCGATCGGCTTGAAGCAGAACTCCTAGGCGGGCCGCTGCAATCTCGAAAAGTGCGTCCCCAAAAGCGATGCAGAGCATCCGAGTGATTTCCCCACGAAAGCCGCCGAACCGCCCTGGCGGCCACCCAAAATCCCCCGCCTGTGGCCACTTGAAACTCCCCCACCCCTGAGGTGAACGGGCGCCGGTCGGCGCCGAGGGTCTGCAGGCGGCGAGACGTTACGCTGCTCCCTATTTGAACGGGGGGCGGGGAGTTGAACGTCTTGAAGTCGCATCTGCGAATTACCGTGGAAACGCTGCTGCGCCAGGGGCGCGGGCAGCGCGAGATCGAGCGCCTGACCGGGGTGGATCGCAAGACGATCCGCCGCCTTGATCGGGCCTCAAGCGAGGGTACGGGGGCAAATTCCCCCGGGGTGGCCATCGGCTCCGGCGGCAGCAATCCCGGGGCTGAGGCCGGTGAAAATCCCCCACCCCGGCCACCGGTTCGGCCGCCGAAACAGGCCCGCTCGGCCTGCGAGGCGCACCGGGAGTGGATCGAGAAGCAGCTTGAGCTCGGGCGCAATGCCCAGAGCATCTACCAGGACCTGGTCGAGGGGTTCGGGTTCACCCACCGGTACAACTCGGTCAAGCGCTTCGTGCGCACGCTGAAGGTGCGCGAGCCGGAGCGGTTCGATGTTCTTGAGAGCGAGCGCGGCGAGGAGGCGCAGGTCGATTTCGGGCTCGGCGCCCCGACGCTCTACCGCACCGGCAAGTATCGCCGGCCGTTCCTGTTCGTGATGACGCTGAAGTACTCCGGCAAGAGCTTCCGCAAGGTGGTGTGGCAAGCGGACCAACAGACCTGGGCGCGCCTGCATGAGGAGGCGTTCATGGCCTTTGGCGGCAGTGTCGAGTATGTTGTGTTAGATAACTTGAAGCAAGGCGTGATCACTGCGGATCTGTACGAGCCGAAGTTGAACCCGGTGTACACGGCGATGTTGGCGCACCACAACTGTGTCGCCGATGCCTGCCGCATCGAGGACCCCGATCGGAAGGGAACGGTTGAAAATGCGATCAAACACACCCAGAACACCGCACTGAAGGGCCGTCGGTTCGAATCCATCGAGGCGCAGAACGCGTGGCTTGCGCACTGGGAGGAGCGCTGGGCGGCCCCGCGCATCCACGGCAGGAAGAAGCGCCAGGTGCTGGCGATGTTCGAGGAAGAAAGGCCGTACCTGAAGCCCCTGCCGCTCGAGCGCTGCCGACTGTTCATCCAGGAGACCCGCACCGTCGATGACTCGGGGCTCGTGCAGGTGCTCGGCTCGTACTACGTGGCGATGCCAGCGCCGCTTTACTCGCAGGTCACGGTGCGTATCTACGAGCGCGAGATCGAGATCCTCGATGAACCCGGGCAGCAGGTCCTACGCCGGCACCCGAAGTCCACCGAAAAGGGCCACATCGAGCTGCCGGAGGCCGAGCGCATCTTCAACCCCTCGCGCCAGACCGCGCGCCTCCTGGCGAGGATCAGCAAGATCGGTCCGAACGCCGAGCGGCTCGCGCGCGAGATCTTCGCCCGCCTCGGCCGACCCGGCCAGAAGGCGCTCTACGGCCTTGCAAACCGTCCCCGGCGCCACAGCCGAGAGGAGATCGAGCGGGCGTGCGAGCAGGTGCTGCGCCTCTCTCAGCCCTCCTACCAAGCCGTCAAGCGCATCCTCGAGCGACAGGCCGCAGCCAAAGAGGCGAGCGCTGCCGCCGACCAGCCCACACTCAAGCAGCACGGCGAGCACATCCGCGCGATCGAGCAATACCAGACCTTCTGGGACGAGTACTGCCAGCAGGGCGCGCAGCCGGCGTCCGATCCCGATCCCATCCATCCCTGAGCATCAATGAAAGGAAAGACGATGAGCATGTCCATCCCCGAACTCGAACGATCCCTCCG
>JAKBBE010000067.1 GCA_021826035.1 Pseudomonadota bacterium
CAGCGCGACAGGAGCTTGGCTGCCTCGCGGCGGCCAAGATTGAGCGCACCTGCAGCCGTGCTCACTGAAACGATCTGCTTGGCGGATCGGAGCACAGTCGCCAAGCGGGCGCGGCCCGCGGGCAATGAGGGGTTCTGCGCCATAGCTATATTTTACTACGTCTAGTTCGCAGAATATAGGAACCTATAGCTTCTGGATATAGTGACGTCGAATTGCCGACGACTCGGTCACTCACGCGCAAGCGACTGGGATCGACAGCGCACACGTCCACCGCGCCCGCTCGGATGATGTAACGCCCTGCCATCGGTGAAAAAAGCGGGGCTCTCGCGCTCGCAATGAATTTCCTTCGATCGTGTCCCGCACACCACACCATCTTCCCGCCCTGAGCCAGCCAATCTCTCCTGAAGAGACCGGCATGCCGGTGTCGCCATACTGAGCGAGGTCTCCGGGCCAGTTGATGTTGATGAATTCGCCAACGGTGACTTGTCACTCACGCACTTCTCAATAATGTACTTGCGGTTCACTCAAGCACTGCCGCCCAACCATCAGAGCAAACAGACAGTCCAGCTCTGTCGTCCTCATCGAGGTCGTTTTCTGCCGCCGCGAGTGCGTGCAGAGCGCGGGTGTCGTATTGATTCGATGGATCGGATCGGGTCGCGCCGCGCGTTGCGTGGCTCGGTGAGACATCTGTTGCCCCGCGGCCCGGGATGTGTGTCGCATCGCGCGATGGCGCAGGTCCGTAGCCCGCGGCAACCGATGCCCGGAAGGCGCAGGGGACCTGCGCAACGTGGAGACTGCTGCGTGATGGCCGTCGCCTGAACGGCATCGTTGATTGAGGCGAACGAGCGATCATAGGGCGGCGCACCCAATTCGGCTGCCAGGACACATTGAGCTCGGCGGATGCACTCGATTGGTGCATCGTCCATGCACTGCATTAGGGCACGCGACATTCGTTTCCGTATTGTGGTGCCGCGAACGCCACGCGTAAGCTCGCCCTTGGTATCCCGGTGAGTGAGCACGATGGCCGAAACGACGAACGACGAGCAGGCCGGGGCGCGACCGCGGGCCATCATTGCCGCGACCGTCGGTAATGCTCTCGAATTCTACGATTTTTTCATATACGGGCTGTTCGCCGTCCAGATCGGCCGGGCATTCTTTCCGGCAACCAGCGCGTACGTCAGCCTGATGCTGTCGCTGGCGACATTTGGTGTTGGGTTTCTCACCCGGCCGTTGGGTGCCGTCGTGCTCGGTGCGTATGCCGACAGAGTCGGGCGCCGGCCCGCCATGGTGCTCAGCTTGTCCATGATCGGCATCGCCATGGTGGCGCTGGCGTGCATCCCCTCATACGCCGTGATCGGTGTTGCGGCGCCCGTGCTCGCCGTGATTGCGCGTCTGCTGCAAGGCTTTTCGCTGGGCGGAGAGGTCGGTGCGAACAGCGCGTTTCTCGTTGAGGCCGCCCAGCCGGAGCGTCGCGCCGAGGTCGTCTCATGGCAGGGCGTGAGCCAGGCGATCGCACTGGTGCTGGGAAGCCTCGTGGCGACCGTACTCGCGGCCTTCCTCTCGCCCGCGGCGCTCGACGGTTACGGTTGGCGCATCGCCTTCCTGATCGGGGCCGCGATAGTGCCGTGTGGATACTGGCTGCGCCGACATCTTGCAGAGACCCTGCACGAGCAGGATGCGGAATACTCCCGGGAGGTCGGCGGGTCGTCGCCCGCTTCGGCTCAGCCCGGGCGCCTGGAGCTGGCGCGCAGTCATTGGAGAGCAATGGTATTCGGCTTGATGGCGATTGCGGCAGGCACCGTCGGCACATACATCTTTGTGTATATGGCCACCTACGCGCAGACGACGTTGCACCTGCCGCCGCGCGCGGGATTCCTGGCGAGCCTCGCCGGATACAGCGTGGAGATCCCCTGCATCCTGATCGGGGGGCGTCTCTCTGACCGGTACGGACGCAAGCCCGTCAACGTCTGGGGGAATCTTGCCTTTCTGCTGGGCATTTACCCCGCGTTCGTATGGGTCGTCGCCGCGCGCTCGGTCACCGCGTTGATTTGGGCCATGGTCATCCTGAACGCCGCGTATTCTCTGCGCATGGGCTCGTTCTTTGCGGCATTCATCGAGTCGCTGCCGCCGAAGATCCGCAGTGGCGGCTTCGGCACCGTCTACGCCCTTTCCGTCGCAATATTCGGCGGAACGACTCAGCTGGTGGTCACCTGGATCATTCACGTCACGGGGAGCGCGGTCGCCCCCGCCTGGTACCTGATCGGGTTTACCTTGATTGGGCAGGTCGCCTACATGCTGTATCCGGAGACTGCGCCGGTCCGGCTACGCGCAAGGACGGCGGCTGAGGCGCGGTCGAATGCTGAAAATGCATCAGATCATTGCACGGCGGCCCCACCGGACTGAACATCGGCATGTCGTCGGTTCGACTCCGCCCGGGGAGCCCTCCTGTACGGTCCAGGGGCGCCAGACGTCATCGGGTAATGCCTCTCGCCACTTTGCACGGACCTGCGCTAGAGCGGCCAGGTCTGCCAGCAGCGCGATGTCATCGCTGAATACGTGACAACGATACCCAACCGGATGGCTACTGGGGTCATGATCTTGGTATTAGAGTGACGAGCGAAGCGTTCCCGACCTGGCGTCCTGATAGATCTGGCCGATTGAGTGCTTGTCTTTCGTGAAGAAGGTCAAGTTTCCGGATGTCAGAAGAAGCGATAAGGCGAGAATATTTAAAGCAGTGCTGAGTTTCATCGCCTGTCTCTGCTATGGAATGAGGCAATTTCGCGGTGCTGCAATACGTCAAATTCCGCACTGTCCATGGTCCTAAATCGCTTAAGCGGCGTCAATTCCTCCGGACCGGACGTCGCGCCGGTAACTCATGTCGAGCAATACGCGCTCTGGGCACTGCTGGTGAGGCAAACTTAGCGCTTTCGCGGGGCTGACAGTCGTCGCGACCTGACAGACGCTATCGAGCAGCATCAGCGAGAGTGCCTGACGCTCGTCGTCATCGTCGTCCGCGAGCAGAATCGCAGGTTTTGTCATGTCCAGATCATGCCTGGATAGCCTGGCGGTGCTGTAGTGCTTCCACAGGGGAGATGCGGCTGGCGGACTAACCCGGAACTGTGAGCGGCGAGCCGGCTTCGCACTGCACCAAAAGCGCCACCGGCTGTCATGGACCGCCTTTCCGCCCAGGAAGTGTCTACGGTAGCGCGTTCTGCATGGGAAACTGTGCGCAAGCGCAGTTCGATGACTGAAAGAGAGCCTCGGACGAGTGCGTATTCGTCAGCCCGGATGCACCACCGCCAAAATATCATCCGCGCCCGAGAGGCCCCCGGGGAGATTGCCCGCGCTTAAGCGGACAGTCTCCCCGAGCTGACCGCAGAGAACTGTCTCAGAACAGTCCGCTGATCTCTCCGGCGACTTCGTGAGTCAGTGCCGGGGCCGCATATGAGAACTTCAGGTCGAGTCCGTGAGCCTGGGCAACAATGCGATCACGATAGATCATCCAGTTCTTTACCCCGCTCGTACTCGTAGTGGTGCCTCCCCCGATGCCCTGCTGTGCATTCGTCTGACTGCTCGTGTATACCCCTGCTTGACGTTGCTCCAGCTGTATGTCAACTGCCATCATGTACGCCTTCTGGCTCAGGAAGTGGCCGACGACACCCCCTACCAGTGCGCCGGCCAGTCCGAACGCGGCTGTGGTGCCGCCGTTGCCGCCGAAAGCAGCAGAGCCAATCGCGCCTCCGAAACCACCCGCGAGCACACCCGCCGCAGTGTTGCTGGATCGTTGTACGCCGATGTAACGCACGTTGTACATGACCATGTATTCGGCACGGTTCGGATTATTAGTGATTTGATACCCCCGGCGCATCAGATCCCCGTTCACGAGGGACTGAAAGCCGAGATTTTGCGCGCTGGAGGTGTTGTGTCCCTCGACGAATATCACGCGTTTACTCGGCGCTACCGGTTGCAGGAAGATGCTGCTGCTCATCTGTGCGGATAGGTGCATGTTGCCCGCGCTGAGTCCGCTGGAACTCGTCCCTTGCGGGGCGGGGCCGGTTGCGCAACCGGCGAGGCCGAGCGCGCCGGCTGCGGCGATGGCTGCCGTTCCGATCCAACTCTTTTGCGTGTAAGACATTTGTCATCCTCTATTATTTTGAATTCCATCCCGAGCCGGTAGGTTTATGGCCATAACAGCCCGCATCGCATAAAAAATCGGGCGCGTCGTGCTTTTCCACGAGCCGTTCTCTCGAGTGAGATCCGATGCGCCAACTGGCTATAGCATCGACAACTGGTCGAAAAAGAAAAGTCCGGCAGAGGTAAATACAGCAGAAGTGAGAGCTGCATCACGCGTGCTCAGGATCGCGATCACTCCATGCGCAGGGTGGAGACCTGAGCATCTGTGTGGCAGGGGATGGCGATCAGCTGTCAGGGGTCGCGATCCTGCGAGGTCGTGTTAAATAGCGATCTGCTTGGAACGTGTTAGGGCGCGGGGAATTTCGGCCTAATGTGCGGCCGGCCGAATTTGATGGGCAATTAGGCGACGGTGATCGGGCGGATTGTCGCCGGTCATCGTGGGGATGATTCATGCGAGCGAAGCTCGGCTCCCGCTGGATTCGTGAGCGCGGTCGCCGCGCTCACCATTCCCTGATTGACTGCGGCGTGAGTCTGGCGGGGCCTGCCGAACCGAAACAGCGCCTCCTGGCGAACCTGCATGTCAGTGGCGTCAATGCGAGTCGATGGTGGTTCGTTCTCGGCAATGACGTTAAAGAGCCCATGGATCAGGGTCATGTCGCCCCGTGTCGTCGTGCTCGCAACTCGGTGCGCGGTGACGTCGGCTTGGCTGTAAGTGCGCTGCGCCGCACCCCAGATGCAGCGCGCCAATGACGACGAGAAGGCCGTCCCGGCGGAGAGACGCTCTTCGTGGGCTTCTGCGACGATATCCCGCGGCTCGATGTGGTGTCACTCAGAGCCGATCCCGATGACGTCGTTCGTCGGGACGCTCCCGGCGATATTGATATTTCTGCACAGGATTACGCAGAAAATTGATCTCGCGCAAATTCCGGTCAACCGGCAGGGATATGGTGCGCGATCGGGCAAGCACTCCATCAGTCGAAGCCTGTGGCAGCCTGCCCAATATGTCGCATTCAGGCCCTGTTGAGCGCTTCGGCTTGAGAGTGAGGTGGCGTGTGTACGGGCCAGGGTTGAACTGCAGATTGCCGCGCCGGGCGGTGCAACAGCAGGGGAGTGAGAGGCATGAATGATCGCTGCGACGGGCACGTCATGCACTCAGGTTGCGAAACCGCCGACCCGGGAACTGCGGGTCCCGATGTGATCGGATCCATTCATTTGGCGAGCGTGAGTTCATGATCAACACCCCGTTTCCGCGACTTCGAATCCGGGGCCACGACCTGCTGCCTGTGATCCAAGGTGGCATGGGCGTCGGCGTCTCTGGTCACCGGCTCGCCGGCACGGTGGCCAAGCACGGTGCGGTTGGCACCGTGGCAAGCGTCGACTTGCGGCGTCTGTATCCCGACATCATGAACCGATTGCGCAAGTGCAAGGATACGGCCTCACATGGCGCCGCCAACGTCGAGGCGCTCGATCGCGAGGTGAGCGCCGCGCGAGCGCTCGCCGGACCGAACGGATTCATCGCTGTGAACGTCATGCGGGCCCTGTCAAACTACGCCGAATTGGTTGTCCAGGCGTGTAAAAGTGGCGCAAACGCCATTGTGTCGGGCGCTGGATTGCCGTTCGATCTTCCGGATCTCACGGAATCCTTTCCAAACGTGGCACTGATCCCGATCCTGTCGGAGGAGCGGGGCGTTCGTGCGGTATTGAAACGGTGGGGTCGCAAGGGCCGAACCCCCGATGCGGTGATCATCGAGCATCCGCGCTACGCCGGCGGCCACCTCGGCGCGACGCGTATTGAGGACGTGAGCGATGCGCGCTTCGATTTTTCGCGTGTGATCGAGGGCATCCGCAGGGTATTTGAAGAGATCGGGATTGCGTTCGAGCGCATTCCGCTGGTTCCCTCCGGAGGGATCAATTCGTTCCAGAAAATCTCGACCGCGTTCGAATTGGGGGCGAGTGGTGTGCAGATCGGTACGCCGTTCGCCGTGACGCAGGAGTGCGACGCGCATCCGAATTTCAAGAAAGTGCTCGCCGAGGCCGGACCGCAGGATATTGTCACGTTCATGAGTTCCGCGGGCCTGCCGGCCCGCGCGGTGCTGACCCCATGGCTGAAGCGATACCTTGCCAAGGAGGGGAGGCTGCGCGCCAGCGCGTGTCCGCATCCGGTCGGGAATCACTGCCCCAACAAAGTGGAATGCCTCGCCTTCTGTGGGTTCAAAGACGGCAACCAAGCGGCGGGTCAGTTCTGCATCGAGAGCCAGCTGGCGGCGGCGCAACGGGGCAACATCGAGAAGGGTCTGTTCTTCCGAGGCAGTGAATCATTGCCGTTCGGCTCCGAGATTCGAAGCGTCCTCGACCTGCTGCAGCGGCTGCTCACAGAGCCGTGCGAAACTGCGGCGTGATCCGATTCGGCCCACGGGTGCGAGATCTGACGCGGCAGAACATGTAACGCCAGTCTGAGGCGCATCATGCGCGTCCATGGTGGGCGCACTCTCAAGAGGGTGCCGGATCCCTCGGCGGTCACCCCCATTGGCCGGCCGAACGCCTAAGAATCCTCCGCTGAATGTGGTTTCGAGGGCGAGGGAGGCGTCACGCGGGCTCAATGCCGATGTGCGCATCCATCCCGGGCTCCGGATTCCGGTCGTCCATTCCCACGACGTCAAGCACTACACCGAAGTTGTACTCAACGCTCGGCGCAGGGTCACGTTGGGCAGGAAAGCGCCGTGCCCATCAGCGGAACCGAGAGTGGCGGGCTCAAAACGACGGCGGCTGTCCGGCGTGAGAGCATCGTGCCGAACTGCGGTGGCGCTGAGGAGCATGGGCCAGGGATGGGCTGATGTGAGGGGCGGGTCCTGCTCGCCTTGGAGTCCGAGGGCGTTCACACCCCCGGGTCGCGCAGCGGTGCGCGTAGCGGTGATTGACCCGCAATGACCGCAGCCTCTGGAAAGCTCGCCCACAATCCGCTGGAATACCCGCTGGGGCTTCGGGGAGGGTGAGGGATGCGATTCATTCATACGGCGGATTGGCAGCTCGGCTTGAAGCTGCGCTACCTGAGCCCGGAACGGGCCGCACAGCTGCGCCTGTTGCGGTTCCAGACGGTACGAGCGATCGGCGCGCTCGCACGCGAATTGCGCGCCGACGCGGTCCTCGTCGCCGGTGATGTACTCGACGACAATGCGCTCGGTCGCGATGCGCTGCAGCAGACCTCCGACGCGCTCAGCAGCTTCGGGGACATCCCGGTCGGACTGCTGCCGGGGAATCATGATGCGGCGAGCGAGGGCGGTGCGCTGACTCGGCTCGAGTTGCCCCCGAACGTGCGACTCCTGGTCACCCGCGAGCCCATCCGGTTCGGCGAGGCCCTGATTTACCCCTGCCCCCTGTATCGCCGGCACGAGACCGAAGATCCGACGCGGTGGCTGCCGGAGCGCTCTGCCGGTGAGGGCATCAGGATCGCCGTGGCGCACGGCGGCGTCATTAATTTCTCCAGCGACACCGAGCGCGTGGTGCCGAACCTCATCGATGCAGACCGGGTGATTGCGAAAGGCTTCGATTACCTGGCCCTCGGGGATTGGCACGGCACCTTCCGCTACAGCGCGCGTGCCTGGTACCCGGGCGCGCCAGAGCCGACTCGCTTCAAGGAGACGGCCCCGGGGGCCGTGCTGGTGGTGGATATCGATGGGCCGGGCAGTGAGCCGCGCGTGCAGCGGCGGCAGGTCGCACAGACTCAATGGCTGACGCTCGATCGCGACATCACCGAGGATGCGCAGGTCGCCGAGCTTCGCTCGGAACTCGAAGCCCTGCCCGAACGCTCCCAGACCCTGGTGCATCTGCAGGTGCGGGGGACCGTCTCCATGGCGGCGCGGGATACGCTCGACGCACTCGTGCGCGAATATCAGGAGCGGCTCGCCTACCTCGATGCCGATCTTGATGCGCTGGTCGCGCAGCCCCGTCCGGAAGACCTCGCGGCCATGACCGCCGAAGGGTTCATGGCGGCGGGCGTTGAGCGCCTGCAGTCCGGAACGGATGCGGCCGATGCGGACGCGCTGCAGTTGCTCTATCGGCTCCAGCGGGAGACATCCGATGCGGCTGCTTGAGCTCGAGACGCGTCACTGGCGTGGGCTCTCGCACACCCTCGGCCCCCTGTCACCCCGACTCAACCTGGTGCTCGGTCCGAATGAAGCGGGCAAGAGCCGACTGTTCCAGGCCATTCAGTTCGCACTGTTCGAATCGCACAAGGGCTCGGCACAGCACAAGCAGCGGCTGCAGAGCTGGAGTTCCTCCGAGGCCCCGTCCGTCCGACTCGTGTTCGAGGTCGAGGGCCGTCAGTACGAACTGCAGAAGCAGTTCCTCAAGGGCGCCATGGCGCAGCTCGCCGGCGGCGGCGCGACTCTGCGCGCCGAGGATGCGGAGGCCGAGTTGCGCGGTCTCCTCGGGACCCGGGCGAGCGGCTCGCGCGCGCCGCACGCGGAAGAGCTCGGCATCTGGCCGCTGCTCATGGTGGCGCAGGGAGCATCGCGGCGCGGCACGGATGAGGATCTCAACGAAGACGGCCGCGCTCGGCTCCAGCAGCGTCTGTCTGCGGAGATCGGCGTGGCCGCCGTCTCGGCGAAGGGCCAGCAGTTGATGGGCCGAGTCCAAGAGGTCTACGAGCACTACTACACGCCGACCGGCCAGGAAGCGATGCTGCTGCGTCACGCGCGCAAAGCCCTCGCGCAAGCGCAGGAGGCGCAGCAGGTGGCGCAGAACGCCCACGCGGCTCGCGAGCAGACCGCAGCCGAGCTGCACATCGCGCGAGAGGAAATGGCCTCGCTGTCCGCTCGACTGGAGAACGCCCAGCGGGAGGCGGCCGAGGCGGATGAGCGCGCCGCGGCGGCGCGCCGCGCGGGAACGCAGTGGGCTGCCGCCGACGGCGCCCTCAATACGGCCGTGGTGACCGCCGCCAGCGCCGAACATGAGCTGAAGGCACGGCAGCAGGCGGATGAGACGCTCCGGCGACTGGAGGAGGAGCGCGATGAGCTGGACGCGCGGCGGGAAGCGCTGAGGGTGCGCCAGCAGGCGCTCGAGGCGGACGCCGAGGACGCTGTGCGCAAAGTGTTATCGGCAGAGCAAGCGCTCAAGGCCGTCGGGGTCGCCTTGGAGCAGGCGCGCCGGGAAGACCGGCGCAGGGAATTGAGCGAGCGGCGCCGGGAGCTGCAGGAGAAGCTCGGGGAACTCGAGCGCATCGACCAGTCGCTGCAGGAGGCGCATCAGCAGCGCGCCCGCGAACCCGACATCGGGGCGCAGGCGCTCGCGCAATTGCAGCGTCTCGAAGAAGCCGCGCGCACCACGGAAGCGCATCTGCACGGCGCTGCGGTCAGCGTCGTGGTCACGCTCGAGCAGGCTTCGAACATCGACGGGACGGCGCACCCTGCCGGGACGAGACTGGCATTCGACGTGATCGAGAACCGCACGCTGCGACTCGGCGATCTCGCCACGATCGAGGTCCGACCGGGCCGCGGCACGCTGGATGCGCTTCGCGACGCGAAAACGCAGGCCGATGCCGACCTCGCGATCGCGCTGTCTCGCTCGGGTGTCCCCTCGGTGCCCGCGGCACGCGCCGCCTACGAACACATTCAGCGGCTCACGCAGCAGATCGAACAGCTGACCAGCCAGGCGCGAGCCACGTGGTCCAAGCCACGAGACGGGTTGCGCGAGGAGCTGCTGCGCACCGACGCAGAGCTCGAGCGGCTCGGGCCGCAGATGCCGGTAACGGACAGTGCGCAAGCGCTCGCCGCGGCGCTCGCCGCGGCCGACAGCGAGGCCCAATCCGCCCGGGATAGGCGCGATGCGGTGAACGCAGCGCTGACGGGCATCCGCTCGGAGATCGCGGCGCAGACGGCGGTTCGCGGCGAAAAGCAGGCCGAGCGGGAGCGTTTGGCGGGGGACTGGGCGGCTCGGCCGACCGCGCAGGCGCTGCACCAGACTCTGCAGGAGCACATCGACCGCCGGGCGCTTGCGCAGCAGGCGGCCGAACGCTGCCGACGGGCGTTCACGGACCTGGGGGGCGAGGGCGCCGAGCACGATGCGCGGCGGCTCGCCCAGTCCCTACACAGCCTGCAGGAGCGCGTCCAGGAGATCCGCGACCGGGTGCAGCAGCTCACCGGGGCATTGCACGCCGCCATGGGCGTTGGAACCTATGACACCTTGCAGGATGCGCAGGCGCTCACCGAATCGGCGCACGTGCAGCTGACGCGTCTGGAGCGGCAGGCCGGGGCGGCCAAGCGCCTATGGGAAGTGCTCTCGCAAGAGCGCAAACGCGTCGTCGAGCGCCTGACGGCACCGGTCATGCAGCGTGTCAGGCCGTATCTCGTGAGCCTGTTTCCCGGTTGCGATCTCGATTTGGGTGAGGAGTTGGGGATGGTGGGGCTGCGCGGTGACGCGCTGAGCGAACCGTTCGACGAACTCTCCGGCGGCGCGCAGGAGCAGCTGACTCTGCTGACCCGGATCGGGCTCGCGGAGGTGCTGGCCGGGGAGGGCACGCTGCCTCTGGTGCTGGATGACTCTCTGGTGAACACCGATCCGCTGCGGATCCGGCAGATTCACCGGGTCCTGTTCCGGGCCGCGGACCGACTGCAACTGCTGGTCTTCAGTTGCCACGACGTGCTCTTCGACGGATTGGGCGCCGAGCAGGTGTTCAGGTTGAGCGGGTCGCGACGCGTCGCCGGATAGGCGGGACCGTCGGAGGCGTGGACCGGTCCCGATCCATCCACGGCGCAGGAAATCGGCAGGATGCGCACGCACGCGCGTGCGCCGTATCCTTCAAGGACGGCCGCTGCGCCGCCGCAGGTACTCCCGCACACCCGGGTCCGTCGCGTACACGTAACACCCTTTCATGCCGCGGGTCATGAGCGTCCGGTACGTGTTCTTGATGATTCGGTCGATCTTTTCCTGGGCGCTCGCCGGATCGATGGCCAGATCTTTCTGGTATCCCTTGATCGACTTGTCGAATCGGTCACGGGCCTGGGGGACCGTCTGCAGTCGACCGTCCTTCATCACCAGGTCAGGTCCGATGATGACCCCGATGTAGTCGACCTCAAGGCCCTGGCAGGTGTGGATGCAGCCGACTTCGCGGACCGACTTCGGGGCGACGATCCACAGACTCCCGTCCTCGGTCAGATTCCACCGGCGGGCGTACTCGCCGATGACGATGTCGTACGCAGCAGGATCGCGCCTGCTCCTCCAGGGCCAACAGTACCCGGCGACCATGCGGGCCTTGTTGCGGGTATTCTGGGCCTCGATTGCCTCATGCATTGCGCCGACGTCGTCGAATACGCGGAAATCGAGCGGGATGCCCGCGAGCGTCTGGTGTGCGGTCGGGCGGATCTCGAGCACCTCGTCGATCCACGCCAGGTAGCCGTCGGATCCGGCACACCGGAATTGAGAGGCCAGCTGCAGGACTTCGAGCCGCGCGCCGTGCTCGGCGGCCAATCGGCTGATGACGGCTCTTGAGCCAATGTCCTTCCAGGTCACCTGCTGGCTTTCGTCCAGAAAAAAGATGGAGCAGGGCGCTGCCCGGAGGAGATCTTGGATGGAATGCTCGCCCTTGTTGCCGAAGAACCCTCCTTTTTCCGTGAGCCGGTGCGCCTCGTCCACGATCAGGGTGCCGACGGCGTTCGCCGGTGCATCCAGGAATCGGTCGGGGCCGGTAAACAGGCCCGCCAGTTTGATCTTGTCCTGCTTGAGGCGACCGAGCTGCTCGACGAAGACGTGCCGCGGGGCGGCGTTCTTCGATACGTACATCGCGAAGATTTTCTTCGCCAGCAGCGCCGCGAGCAGATGCACGGCGATCACGGACTTGCCCGTGCCCGGCCCTCCCTCGACGATGACAACGCGTGGGGCACCGGGACTTGCGGTCCGCGCGGCTTCCAGACAGGCCTCGAAGACTTCTTTCTGGTCATCGAGCAGGATGAACTCCGGCCGACCCTGAACGATTCCCGTGACGGCATCCGCGAGCGCCCGGGAGGGTCTGATGCGGCCGTTCTCCAGCGCCACCAGGACTTCGTTGCCCCGGCCGCGCGGAATGTGCCTGCGGATGAAGTCCCGGAGCTGGTCGCCTTCTCCCTTGGCGAAGAGTGGCGCTTCGCGCAGGTAAGCCTCGTAATGCGTCGAGTCAATGACGCTGTCGCGTTTGTAATTGTGCAGAAACGCGCAGGGCTGCAGGCCGATGCCCGGACTCTCCTCGTAAACCGCTTCGTTGAAGCCACGCAGGAATGCCGCGTATGACCACGCCTGGTAGGAGGGGTGAACTTCCGGGCGTTCTCGGCCCCCGACGTGGGTGAGGACGATGGCATCTCGGGGCGAAGCGCGGGCCGTTTCCCACTGCTTCAATTCGATGATGATGGCGCGGCGCTCGCCGGTATCGGTATGCCCGGCGATGGTGACGTCGATGCGCTTCAAGGACAGCGGGAGCAGGAACTCGACGGCGATGCCGAGATCATCGGGAACTGCGCTGTCATCCAGCACATTGGCGACGTGCTGGAGGGAATTGCCCCAGGAGCGCTGTTCGGCCTTGGCGACCGAGTGCCCGGTTGCGGCCTTGAATTGCTCCAGGATCACCTCGTCGATGTCGCCGCGCCGCACATCGCGCAGGAAGGCATTCTTCTCCGATCGATAGACGATCATCAGGCTCGGCCCCCCGGCCGGTTGCTCAGAGGTCCGTATACTTCTTGCTGCTTCCGCGCGCCGCATCGATCGGGTATTTTTCGGCGTTCACCCGCAATTTCTCGGCCGCGGCGGCCGCGAGGTCCACGCCGAGGACATCGGCGAGGCGCACGACATAGAGCAGAACGTCCGCCAGCTCGTGGCGGACGGCGGTCGCGGTGGCAGGGTCCCGGGCCGCCTCGTACGAGGCGGCGGCGCTCATCCATTGGAACACTTCGGACAGTTCCCCGACTTCGCCGGTCAGCGCCATGACGAGGTTCTTGGGCGCATGAAACGGGTCCCACTCTCGTTCTGCGGCGAACCGCCGCAGTGCAGCGATGAGTCCGCGCGCATCGATGAGCGGTTCGCAAGGCGTGTCGTGATCGTTCATGTCGGCGGAGGCGATCTGTGGCCCCAGGGGCCCGAGTTCTCGGTACGCTGCCCGGGAGTGTACGGGGTTTTCTGCGCAACGGTTCGCTGCGCCCGCGGCAAAGTGATGACGGGTGCACTGAACGAAGGCTGAACGGTGGCCCGTGCGTGAGGCTCACCGGGGGTGCGATCATCGGCGCGGTGTACGCGCCGGCAGTCGAAGACCGGCATGCCGGTCCAAAAGGGCTATTTCGGCCCCCATCCGCCCCCGTACAATGTGGCCATGCGCGTCTCCCGTCTGCTGGCGCTCAGCGCCATCCTCTCTCTGTTCCTCAGCGTGGCCGTTCGAGCGGGGGTGGCGCCGTTCGATCTCGCCGGGCCTAATCTCGAGGTGACCGTCACCCGGCACCACGAGACGCTGCCGATTTCCGATGTGCCCAACCTCTCTGCGGGCGATCACCTGTGGATTCGTGCGGACCTGCCTGCGACCCAGTCGGAGCGCTACCTGCTGATCGTGGCTTTCCTGCGCGGCGCGACCAATCCGCCGCCGGAGCGCTGGTTCCACGGCTGCTCGACCTGGGAGCCGCAGTGTGCGCGACGGGGCCTGACGCTCACCGTGCCGCGCGGGGCCGAGCAGGTGCTGGTGTTCCTCGCGCCGCAGACCAGTGGAGACTTCAGAACGCTGGTCGGTGCGGTGCGTGGTCGGCCCGGGGCGTTCGTGCGCACG
>JAKBBE010000068.1 GCA_021826035.1 Pseudomonadota bacterium
CATGGCGCAGTTGCGCACGGTGGCGGGACCGAGCGGCTCCTACGTGAACGAGACGAATTACTTCAAGCACGGGTGGCAGCAGGCGTTCTGGGGCGCGAATTACCCCCGGCTCGCGCGGATCAAGCGCAAGTACGATCCGGATGGGCTGTTTTTCGCGCACCACACCGTCGGATCCGAAGGCTGGAGTCCGGACGGGTTTATGCGGACCTGAACTGCGGCGGCAGTCGGGTCCGATCGCCCCGGGGCGTGATGCCGAGCACTCCGTGCGGATCTCGCCATGTCACGACACGGGCAGGGTGCCGTCGCCGGATGTCAGGTGATGTTCGGCGGTTATTTCCGGCGCTTCGCTCGGCCGACGGCACTTCGTAGCGGCAGGTTCCGCGGACGTGCCGTCTTCCCGGATTGGGTCAAAGTGCGCCACCTGGAAGTCGGCGGCAGATTTTCAAGCGCCCGTATCTTCAGGTCGTTCGCAGCCGCCCCGAGCGCACCAGATTCGCCAGGGATCGTGGCACGGGGACCTCTTCGCTCTGCTCGGGCGCCGGCTGCGGTGCGCCCAACTGCGTCACCACGGGGATGACCCCGGACCAGACCGGAAAGTCGGATTCCTCGACGTCATCCGGCGGTCCCGAGCGGCGCTTGATGGTGGCCTCCTCGATATCCAGGCACAGCACCGAGGTGGCGTTGAGTTCGGTCTCGCGCATCGGCCTGAGGGTTTCCCAGCGGTCAGCGAACAGGCCATTGGTGAGCGCGCGCAACGCATGCTCCTTTTCCTCAGGGCTCTTGAGGATCTGTGCCGTGCCAAACACCATCACCGAGCGGTAATTGACGGTGTGATTGAACGCGGACCGCGCCAACACGTAGCCGTCGAGCAGCGTGCAGGTCAGGCACACCGGGCTTCCCTCGACACGCTGCAGAAAGCGGCTCGCGATCGAGCCGTGCCAGTAGAGAGTATTGTCGCTGCGCCACTGCAGCGTCGGCGTTACGAAGGGCGCCCCGTCGATGACATAGCCGACGTGGCAGAGCGGGGAGGCATCGAGGATCGGGTAGACCTGCGCACGCGAGTGGCTGCCGAGCTTAGACTGGCGTCGGATCCGGGTGCGTTCGGAGGTCGGGAAATCACTCTCCGTCGGCGTCTCGTACTCGGTCATGGCGTCCTCGCTGAGCGATGGGGACCGCAGGGCACAGCATGCAATGCGTGGCGCGGATCTGCGGGCAGTCTATCGGGTCTGGAGGGGCGCGCCGAGCGGCACGGGCGCCCACGCAGCGCTGCTCCGGGCTGCTGTTTCGCCGCCCCGCAGCGGCTGCGGGGCGGGGTGTTGCGGTGAGCCGTGCGGCGGCGTCGACGGGACGCCGAGCGGTCGGGGTGGAGGGACTGACGGCCACAAGTGGCTGACAAATCTTGAGAATTCTGCCCCCGCCGGGCCGCTGAACCCCCGTCCCAAATGATAGTCTCACCGCCCATGGAATCACATGACGGCGGCCAGTCCGATCTGGCATCCGCGACCCCTGACCTCAATGCGGTCCGGCGCCACCGCCGCATCGCGTGGATCGGGCTTGCGGTGTTCATCCTGCTCATTGCCTTCGCGGTCTACCGCGGCCACCTCGATCAGCAGCACAAGGGCTTTCGCAACGCCGGCCCCATGCCCGTTGCGGTCGGCGAGGTCACCGCGCGGGACGTGCCGGTGGTCATCGAGGCGCTCGGCACCGTCACGCCGCTCGCGACGGTGAACGTGCGCCCGCAGGTGAGCGGGCCGCTGGTGAAGATCGCCTTCCACGAGGGGCAGATGGTGCACGCCGGGGCGCTGCTCGCGGAAATCGATCCGCGTCCCTACCAGGCGGCGCTCGATCAGGCGCAGGGTCAGCTCGAGACGGCCAAGGCTGCCCTTGCCACGGCGAAGGTGGATCTCGCCCGCTACAAGCGGCTGCTCGCGCAGGACTCGATCGCGAGCCAGACCTACGCCGATCAGCTCGGCACGGTGCAGCAGGACCAGGCGACCGTCGATGCGGACACCGCGGCGGTCGAGACCGCGCGGTTGAACCTCTCGTACTGCCGCATCACCACGCCGGTGACGGGCCTGGTGGGGCTGCGCCAGGTGGACCTCGGCAACCTGGTGCAGGCCGACCAGAGCACGCAGATCGTCACCGTCACCCAGATGCAGCCGATGTCGGTGCTGTTCACGGTGCCGGAGACCGACCTCGCCGAGGTGTTCCGTGAGATGCGCCCGGGGCATCCGCTCACCGTCGAGGCCTACAGCCGCGACATGCTGCATCGGATCGCCACCGGCACGCTCGCCAGCATCGACAACCAGATCAACACCACCACCGGCACGCTGCAGATGCGCGCGCTGTTCACCAACAACGCCGAGCAGCTCTTCCCCAACGCCTTCGTCAACGTCAAGCTCATTCTGCGCACGCTCGCGAACCAGTTGGTCGTGCCGGGCGGGGCGGTGCAGAACGGGCCGTCGAGCAATTTCGTCTACGTGGTCGAGCCGAACCACACCGTGCAGCTGCGCACCGTGGTGACCGGGCCGACCGACGGTCCCTACATCTCCATCCTCAAGGGCCTGAAACTCGGGGAGACGGTGGTGACCGACGGGGCGGATGAGCTGCGCGACGGGGCGCACGTACGCACTCCGGGTGAGAAGGCCGCGGGCGCGGCGCGCCAGGCGGCCGGCGAGCGGCACGGGAACCGGCGCGGCAAGCCCGGCGGATCGCACGCATGAATCCGTCCCGGCCTTACATCCTGAGGCCGGTCGCCACCTCGCTGCTGATGGTTGCGATCGTCATCCTCGGGGCGATCGGCTACCTGCTGCTGCCGGTCGCGACGCTGCCCGAGGTGTCCTACCCGACCATCGTGGTCTCGACGTTCCTGCCCGGGGCGAGCCCGGACGTCATGAGCGCGACGGTGACCGCGCCGCTCGAGCGCCAGCTCGGCCAGATGTCCGGGCTCGACGAGATGTCGTCCCGTACCTCGGCCGGCGCCTCGCAGATCACCCTGCAGTTCGATCTGAGCCTGGACCTGGACGTCGCCGAGGCCGAGGTGCAGGCCGCCATCACCGGCGCGAACCGGCTGCTGCCGGCGAGCCTGCCGGCCCCGCCGATCTACGCCAAGGTCAATCCGGCCGATGCGCCCATCCTGACGCTGGCGCTCACCTCCAGCGCGATGCCCATCACGCAGGTGCAGAGCCTCGCCGACACGCGCATCGCGGCGAAGATCTCCCAGGTCGCCGGCGTCGGCCTGGTGAGCTTGAACGGCGCCCCGAAGCAGGCGGTGCGCATCGAGGCGAACCTCAATCAGCTCGCCGCCTACGGGCTGAACCTCGATGACCTGCGCACCACGATCGCGAACTCCAACTCGGACGCGCCCAAGGGCAACTTCAACGGCGAGGCGCACGCCTACACCATCGACGCCAACGACCAGATCGCCAGCGCCAGCGAGTACGCGGACCTCGTCGTCGCCTACCGCAACGGCTCGCCGGTCTACCTGAAGAACGTCGCCAAGGTGCTGATGGGCTCGGAGAACAACGAGCTCGCCAGCTGGATGAACAATACCCCGGCGGTGCTGATCAACATCCAGCGCCAGCCCGGTGCCAACGTCATCCAGACGGTGAACGACATCCGCGCGCTGCTGCCGAGCCTGCGCGCCTCGCTGCCGACCAACGTCAACCTGACCGTCGTCACCGACCGTACCCAGACCATCCGCGCCTCGGTGAACGACGTGCAGTTCGAGCTCGCCCTCGCCGTGGCGCTCGTGGTGATGGTGATGTTCCTGTTCCTGCGCAGCGTGCCGGCCACCGTCATCCCGAGCCTCTCGGTGCCGGTCTCGCTCATCGGCACCTTCGCGGTGATGTATCTCGCCGGCTTCAGCCTGGACAACCTCTCGCTGATGGCCCTCACCATCGCCTCGGGGTTCGTGGTCGATGATGCCATCGTCATGATCGAGAACATCTCGCGGCACATCGAGCAGGGCAAGAAGCCGCTCCAGGCGGCACTCGAGGGCTCGGGCGAGATTGCCTTCACCATCGTGTCACTCACCATCTCGCTGATCGCGGTGCTGATCCCGCTGCTGTTCATGCGCGAGGTGGTGGGCCGGTTGTTCCGCGAGTTCGCCATCACGCTCGCCATCGCGATCCTGATCTCCGCGGTGGTCTCGCTCACGCTCGTGCCGATGCTGTGCGCGAAGCTGCTGCGCCCGCACGCCGATGAGCTTGCCCAGCAGGGCCGCTGGGCCCACAAGGCCGAGGCCTGGTTCAACGGACTGCTCGAGTCCTACGGGCGCGGGCTCACCTGGGCGCTCGAGCGCGAGCGCCTCGTGCTGTGGATCGCCGCCGGCACGCTCGTGCTCACGGTGCTCCTCTACATCGTCATTCCCAAGGGCTTCTTCCCCCTGCAGGACACCGGACTCATCCAGGCCACCACCACCGGGCCGCCCTCGATTTCCTTCAAGGCCATGGCGGCGCGCCAGCAGGCGCTCGCCACGGTGCTGCGCCGCAACCCCAACGTGGTCAGCCTCACCTCGTACATCGGGGTGGGCAGCAACAACATGACGGTGAACCAGGGGCAGATGCTGATCAACCTCACCCCGAAGGATGAGCGCTCCGTTG
Organism: Pseudomonadota bacterium; assembly: GCA_021826035.1. The sequence continues at coordinate 4,605 of JAKBBE010000068.1, forward strand.
GGCTCACCACGGTGATGGACGAGCTCCTCCGCGCCGCGCGCACCGTGCCCGGCATCCAGCTGTCGCTGCAGCCGGTGCAGGACCTGACCATCAGCTCCATCACCGGGCGGGCGCGCTACCAGTTCATCCTCGGGGCGGCGAGCCGCGCCATCCTCACGCCCTGGGTGCCGAAGCTGCTGGCGGCGTTGCGCCGCTCGCCGGACCTGGCGCACGTCTCGAGCAGCTTCACCGAGTACGGGCGCACCATCCAGATCGACGTCGATCACAGCACCGCGGCGCGCTTCGGCATCACGGATGCGACCATCGACAACGCGCTCTATGACGCGTTCGGCCAGCGGATCATCTCGACGATCTACACCCAGTCGAACGACTACCGCGTGATCCTCACCGCCAATCCGGCGCTCGCGGACACGGTGGGTGCGCTCAATACCTTCTACATCCCCTCATCCGGCGGCGGTCAGGTCCCGCTCGGCTCGATCGCGCACATCTCGGTGAAGAACGCGCCGCTGACGCTCGATCATCTCGGGCAGTTCCCCGCCGCGATGTTCTCCTTCGATACGGCTCCGGGCGCCTCGCTCGGCGCGGCGGTGGACGCGGTGCGCGCCGCCGAGCGCGAGGTCGGCCTGCCGGTGAGCATCACCACCACCTTCGAGGGCGAGGCGCTGGCGTTCGAGTCGAGCCTCACCAGCGAGGTGCTGCTGCTGCTGGCGGCGATCGCCACCGTCTACATCGTGCTCGGGGTGCTCTACGAGAGCTACATCCATCCGCTCACCATCCTCTCGACGCTGCCCTCGGCCGGTATCGGGGCGCTGCTCGCGCTGATGCTGGCCGGGGAGAGCCTGGACATCATCTCCATCATCGGCATCGTGCTCTTGATCGGCATCGTGAAGAAGAACGCCATCATGATGATCGACTTCGCGCTCGCGGCCGAGCGCGAGCACGGCAAGAGCCCGCGCGAGGCGATCCGCGAGGCCGCGCTGCTGCGCTTCAGGCCCATCCTGATGACCACGGTGGCGGCGCTGTTCGCCGCGCTGCCGCTGATCCTCGGCACCGGCACGGGCTCGGAGCTGCGCCGGCCGCTCGGGCTCTCGATCGCCGGCGGGCTGCTCTTAAGCCAGCTGCTGACCCTGTTCACCACGCCCGTCGTGTACCTGTTCTTCGATGATCTGGCACGGCGGGCCAAGGCCTGGGCGGGCGCGCCGGCGCGCGGCTCGGGACCTGTGTCGATCGACTCGCCGTGAACCTCTCGCGCCTGTTCATCACCCGGCCGGTCGCCACCACGCTGCTGTCCTGCGGACTGGCGCTCGCCGGGCTCGTGGCCTACTTCCTCCTGCCGGTCGCCCCGATGCCGCAGGTGGACTTCCCGGCCATCGTGGTGATGGCGCAGCTGCCCGGGGCGAGCCCGGAGACGGTCGCGACCAGCGTCACCACGCCGCTCGAGCGGCGCCTGAGCGCCATCGCCGGCATCGACCAGATGACCTCGCAGAGCACCGAGGGACGCGCCTCGATCGTGCTCATCTTTGATCTCAGCCGCGACATCCACGGCGCCGAGAGCGACGTGGAGGCGGCGATCCAGGCGGCCCGTGCCGACATGCCCGCCTCGCTGCGCTCCGACCCGACCTACTGGGCCTACAACCCCTCCGAGGCGCCGATCCTCATCCTGGCGCTGACCTCCAACACGCTGCCCATCGGCCAGGTGTACGACGCCGCCTCGACCATCATCCAGCAGAAGATCCTGCAGGTGCCCGGAGTGGGCAACATCGACATCGGCGGCAGCTCGCTGCCGGCGATCCGCATCGACCTGCAGCCGCGGCAGCTGTTCAACTACGGCATCGGGCTCGAGGACGTGCGCGCGGCCATCGCCGCGGCCAATGCCAACAGCCCGAAGGGGGCGATCAGCTTCGACCGCAAGCGCTACCAGATCTACGTCAATGACACCGCGAGCGAGATCGGGCAGTACCGCAAGCTGATCATCGCCTACCGCAACGGGGCGCCGGTGCGCCTCGGCGATGTCGCGCAGATCAGCAACGGGGTGGAGGACGTGCGCACCCTGGGCCTGCTCAACGGGCAGCGCGCGGTGCTCATGATCATCCGAAAGCAGCCCGATGCGAATGTGATCGAGACCGTCGATCGGATCAAGGCGCTGCTGCCCGAGATCCGCGCCAGCATCCCGGCGGGCATCCACCTGGTGGTCACCCACGATCGCACCGGCTCGATCCGCACCTCGCTGCACGACGTGGAGATCACGCTGCTGCTCGCGGTGCTGCTGGTGGTGACCGTGGTGCTGGTCATGCTGCGCAATCCCCGCGCCGCGCTCGTGCCGGCCATCGCCGTGCCGCTGGCGCTCATCGGCACGCTGGCGGTGATCTACCTGCTCGGCTTCAGCCTGAACAATTTCTCCATGATGGCCCTCACGGTCTCGACCGGCTTCGTGGTCGACGATGCCATCGTCGTGATCGAGAACATCACCCGGCACATCGAGGCCGGCGAGCCACGCCTGAAGGCCGCGCTCGACGGGGCGCGCGAGGTGGGCTTCACGGTGCTCGCCATGAGCTCCGCCCTGATCGCGGTGTTCACGCCCATCATCCTCATGGGCGGGCTCGTCGGGCGGATCTTCCGCCAGTTCGCCCTCACGCTCGCGATCACGGTGGCGCTCTCACTCATCATCTCGCTCACCACGACGCCGATGCTCTGCGGGCGGGTGCTGCGCGCGCACCCGAAGCAGGGGCGGTTCTTCCGCGGCGTGGAGCGGGCGTTCAATGCGACGCGGGACTTCTACGACCACACGCTCGCGCTCGCCATCCGCCACCCGCGCGCGGTGATGTTCACGCTGCTCGGGGTCGTGTTCCTGAACGTGTATCTCTTCGCCATCGTGCCGAAGACGTTCTTCCCGCAGCAGAGCTCGGGCAACATCAGCGGCTTCATGGTGGCGGACCAGAGCAGCTCGTTCCTCGCCATGCAGAAGAAGCTGCGCTACGTGGTGAACATCATCAAGCGCGACCCGGCGGTCGAGAACGTGGTGGGCTTCGCCGGCGGGGGCTTCTTCGGCGGCAGCAACACCGCGCACATGTTCGTGACCTTGAAGCCGCTCGCCGTGCGCAAGATCTCCGACGCCGAGGTCATCCAGCGCCTGAACCGCTCGCTGCGCGGCTTCACCGGAGCGCGCCTGTACCTGCAGTCGTCCCAGGACATCCACTCGGGGGGCCGCCAGAGCTACGCCGAATACCAGTACACGCTGCTCTCGGGCAGCCTCGAGGAGCTCAGCACCTGGGCACCGCGGATCGAGGCGGCGCTGAAGAAAGACCCGCAGCTGCGCGACGTGAACTCCGACCGCCAGGCGGCCGGCCTCGACGTGAAGCTGCACATCGACCGCAAGCTCGCCGCGCGCTACGGCTTGAACCTCTCGCAGATCGACAACACCCTGTATGACGCGTTCGGCCAGCGGCTGGTCTCGACCATCTACCAGGACATGAACCAGTACCACGTGGTGATGGAGGTCGACCCGAAGTTCTGGAACAGCCCCGCGACGCTGAAGGACCTGTACGTGAGCACCGCCGGCGGGGCGCTCTCGGGCCTGGAGTCGACCATGGGCGCGGCCGGCGCGTTCCAGTTCGCTGGCGTGACCCGCACGGGTGCGGCGGCGAACTACGCCCTCAACCAGATCGCCAGCTCCGGCGGGGCGGCCTCCACCGGCAGCGCGCTCAGCACCGCGGCCGAGACCATGGTGCCGCTGTCCGACTTCGCCCACTACGGGCCGGGGATCACCCCGCTCGCCGTCAACCACCAGGGCCCCTTCGTCGCCACGACATTCTCGTTCAACCTGCCGCCGCGGGAGGCGCTCGGCGTCGCCACGGCGGCCATCCAGCGCACCATGGAAGATCTGCACGTGCCGATCGGCATCCACGGGGAGTTCGCCGGCAACGCCCGGGTGTTCCGCCAGACGGTCAACGAGGAGCCGCTGCTCGTGCTCGCCGCCCTCGCCGCGGTGTACATCGTGCTCGGCGTGCTCTACGAGAGCCTCGCCCAGCCCATCACCATCCTCTCGACGCTGCCCTCGAGCGGTGTCGGGGCGGTGCTCGCGCTGCTGCTGTTCGGCGAGCCGTTCAGCCTCATCGCCCTCATCGGCGTGATTCTCCTGATCGGGGTGGTGCTGAAGAACGCCATCATGATGGTGGACGTGGCGCTGGTCGCACAGCGCGAGGAGGGCGTGGCTGCGGCGCGCGCCATCCACGAGGCCTGTCTGCTGCGCTTCAGGCCGATCATGATGACCACCATCGCGGCGATGCTCGGCGCGCTGCCGCTCGCACTCATGAGCGGGCAGGGCTCGGAGATGCGCCGGCCGCTCGGCATCGCGGTGGTGGGGGGACTGGCCATCAGCCAGGTGCTCACGCTCTACACCACGCCCATCGTGTATCTGTATCTGGACCGCTTCCGTCTCTGGTTCGCCAGGACCTTCACGCGTCGCGGCGCGCTGACACTGTCCGCTGGGAGACCCGCCCCATGATCCGAACCTCGCCGCTCCTTGCGGCGGGCCTGTGCGCCGGCCTCGCCGGCTGCGCCATCGGCCCGAACTACCATCGCCCGGCGGCCCCGCCCGCGGCGGCCTTCAAGGCGGCGCGCGGCTGGCAGCCGGCCGAGCCGGCGCCCATCGTGCCGAGCGCCTGGTGGAGCGTGTACCACGACCCGGTGCTCGATCGGCTCGAGCGGCAGGTCGAGATCAACAACCAGACCCTCAAGGCCGCGGTCGCCGCCTACTACGCGGCCCGCGAGGCCGCCGGCGTCACCCGCGGGAGCCTGTTCCCGTCGGTGGGAGTCTCGGGGAGCCAGACACGCAGCGGCGGCGGGGCGGCCACGCAGTTCACCTTCGGCGGGGCGCGCACCGCGAACCAGGCCGGCGGCAGCGCCAGCTGGGACGTGGACCTCTGGGGCAAGCTGCGCCGCGAGCTCGAAAGCGCCAATGCCAGCGCGCAGGCGAGCGCCGCCGACGTGGCCGCGGCGCGCCTCTCGGCCCAGACGACGCTCGCGCAGGACTACTTCCAGCTGCGCGCCGCCGAGCAGCAGCTGCGGCTGCTGAAGACCCTGGTGGCCGATGACCAGGCGTCCCTGCGCATCGCGCAGAACCGGGTCAATGCCGGCGTGACGACGCTTGCGGACGTGTACGCGGCCCGCACCCAGCTCGAGAGCACGCAGGCGCAGGAAGACACGGCGCTGCTGAACCGCGCCACCCTCGAGCATGCGATCGCGGTGCTCATCGGCCGTGCGCCGGATGCGCTGTCGCTCGCGCAGGGACACCTCGCCGCGCAGGTGCCGGTGGTGCCCGCGGGCGTGCCCTCGCAGCTGCTGCTGCGCCGGCCGGACATCGCCGCCGCGGAGCGCGCCATGGCGAGCGCCAACGCGCAGATCGGGGTGGCCGAGGCGGCGTGGTTTCCGAGCCTGACGCTGTCGGGCTCGTACGCCTTCGATTCGGCGGCGCTCACCGGGCTGATCCGCGCGAGCAATGCAGTCTGGTCCTATGGCCCCCAGATCGCGCTCAACCTGTTCAACGGCGGGGCGACGCTCGCCCAGACCCGCGAGGCGCGCGCCAGTTACGATCAGACCGTGGCCCAGTACCGCGGGACGGTGCTCGGGGCCTTTCAGCAGGTCGAGGACGATCTGGCCTCGCTGCACTTCCTCGCGGCCGAGTATGCCGAGGAGTTGCGGGCGGTGGCCGATGCGAAGCGCTCCGAGGCGCTGACTCTGAATCAGTACAAGGCCGGTGTGGCCGACTACGCGAGCGTGCTCACCGCCCAGGTGGCCCGGCTCAATGCCGAGATCACCGCGGTCAACCTGCAGAGTGAGCGTCTCACCTCGAGCGCGGGTCTCATCGATGCGCTCGGCGGCGGCTGGACCAGCCGCTCGCTCGAGCAGCGCAACGACGGGGTATCCGAGACGCTGAAGAGCACTGTCCAGATGCCCTGAATGACGGGAGATCTCGGTTCAACTCCGAGAGCCGTCCCTCCTCTGGGGGGCTGGCCGATAGTCTTCGCCGATCCCTACGCCCGTTTCGCGCTGGCGCGAAGGAATTGGCAGAAGCCGTCCTCATCGATCGTGCCGGCGGCGAGCTCGCGGACAGCTTGCGCAGCCGCTTCCTCGCTCGTCGTGAAGCGATAGTCGTTGAGCTCCAGAAAGAGTACGCCCGCGACAAATGCGGTGCGCTTGTTGCCGTCGACGAGGGGGTGATTTTGTACGATGACGGCCGTGCATTTTGCGGCAAGCTCGACGAGCTGCCGATCGTGGATCGCGAATGCCAGCTCATCCTCGACCCAGATCGGCTCGTTCATTTGGATGGCGCGTGGAGCGTGTTCCTGTAGCGCGCCATGAACTGCTCGGCCTTGTCCATCTTCTTCCCGAAGGCTGGATCGAAAGGCGTGAGGCGATAGGTGTTGTTCGGTCCCTCGAGGCGGAAGATATCCTCCCCCTCGCCAGTGCGCAGATGGCTCAGCACTTCCTTCGGGAGCACAACCCCGAGCGGGTTACCCACCTTGCGGACCGTGATCGCGACCAGACTGCACCTCTTGCCTCGCCGGCGCCGTAGGCACTGTGCCGGGCTGCCGTCGTCTGCCCCCGGGGGCATCTCTGTCTCCTCCGGGAACCGTGGGCACAATAGTGATAGCGCCGCGCCGGAATCGAGGGGTCCTGCCGAAATGCGCAATCGGCGCATTACTATTGATAATATATTTTCTCGAGATATAAACTGTGATATGCTTTTTACTATGAGACCGTCTGATGCCCTGATCCTGCACCGCACGGCCTTGCGACAGCTGCTGAGCCGCTATGGCTTCAGGCACCCGCGTGTCTTTGGCTCGGTGCTCACCGGGACCGACACTGAGGAGAGCGATCTCGACGTGCTTGTCGAGCCCCTGCGTGGCACGACGCTTTTCACTCTTGCGGGAATCGAGGATGAGGCTCGGCAACTGACAGGCGTGAGTGTGTCCGTGCTGACCCCGGGATTTCTATCGCCGAAGTTTCGAGACAAGGTGTTACAGCAGGCCGAGCCGCTGTGAGCCACCCGGAGCGGATCGATGATTACCTCGAGCACATTGCCAATGCGATCAAGCGGGCAATGCGCTACATCGGAAGTCTCGAAGGCCTTGCCGCCCTGGATCAAGACGAGCAGGTCCAGGATGCCGTCGTCAGGACACTCACTGTGATCGGCGAGGCGGCGGTGAGGATTCAGAAGGCCGCGCCTGGGTTCATAGCCGCACATCCAAACGTACCGTGGAGCCAGATGCGGGGCATCCGCAACAAGGTCGTTCACGACTACTTCGACGTTGCCTGGGATGTCGTCTGGGATACCGTGCAACAGGACCTGCCGCCGCTGCTCGAGCAGATCGAGTCCCTGCTGAATCAGATTGAAGGTGCTTCGGCGCCCAAGCGATGAGCATGGCGACGGTGCCCAAAGCGGCCGCGCTCCCTCCGACACGCGGCACATCGCTCTCGCCGGGCCAACCACTCACCGCGGCGCAGCTCCCGCAACTCAGCACGGTTCCGCCGACGACGGCGTGGTTCGCGAACATCGATAACCCGAATACCCGCCGCGCCTACCGCAGCGATCTCGGAGAGTTCATGATCTTCGTCGGGATCTCATCGCCCGAGGAGCTGCGGCTCGTCACCCGCGCGCACGTGCTCGCGTGGCAGAAAAACCTCGAGCGCCGTGCGCTCGCCGGAGGCACGATCCGGCGCAAGCTCGCCGCCCTTTCGTCATTGTTTGCATATCTCGCCGACGCAAACGCCGTGACGCACAACCCCGTGAAGGGTATCCGGCGACCCACGGTCGAAAGCCACGAGGGCAAGACGCCGGCGCTCGGGGACGCCCAGGTGCGCGATCTGCTGAGGCTCCCGGTCGGCGAGGACCTGAAAGCGAAGCGCGATCGCGCCCTTCTGTCGTTGCTGCTCTACCACGGCTTGACACGTGAGGAAATCGCGCGGCTCACCGTCCAGGACATTCACTCCCGCCGCGGCGTGCCGCATCTGCGGGTGCGCGGTAAGCGTGGCACGGTACGCCACATTCCGCTGCATCCAGGTACCCAGGCGCTGCTGAGTGACTACCTGGAGGCCTCCGGCCATGCGCTCGACAAACCGGGCGCCGTCTTTCGTCCCATGCGCAACAACCGCACCGGGGCGCTCGATCGAATGCTCTCCGGCGATGGCATCTACAAGCTCGTCCGGGGTTACGCGCAGAAGCTCGGGGTTGCCATCGGCGTGCATACGCTACGCGCGACAGCCGCGATCAATGCTCTCGAGCACGAGGCGGACATCGCCACGGTACAACAGTGGCTGGGGCACGCGAGTATCGCGACCACCCGCCGCTACGATAGGCGCAAGAGCCGGTCGGAGGATTCACCGACCTTCAAAGTGCGCTACTCGTGAGTACGGCCGCCCCATTGGATGGAACGGGGCGGCCCCAGATGCTTGGGGTGCGTAATCCGGCGCGCGCATGCCAAGCGCGGTGGCTCGCGCCGCTGACGGCTCTTGAAGCGGCAGGAACTCTGATCGGGCAGACTTTAGCGTCGGGATGCACGCCGGCTGTGGCAACCACCCTGTTGCGCTGTGCGGCTGCCGGGAGACTGAATCCCCTTAAAGGACCCGGCGGTTCGGGCTGCGGCTGAGCCTACCTGCCCGGCGAGGCCGTGATGTGCGACGCAGGTGCGCTCCGGGTCGCGGCAAGCGCTGGGTCGGGCGGCCCCCACGGCCAATTCCGATCCATCCCTTAGCACGACGAACACGCGTTGCACGGTGCTCGTGCCGTTGGCGCCATAGAATCCTCGCCCGCCATGGCGCGTGACCGACGCGTCGGCGAGAGCGGCATTCAGCGCACCGGTGAACTCCGGGCGGGTGTGTGTGGCATCAGGATGCGGCGGGACCCGCCGATGCAGCGGAGGAC
>JAKBBE010000069.1 GCA_021826035.1 Pseudomonadota bacterium
GCGGAGCGCAGCATGGCGAGCGCAGCGTAGGTGACGACCGCGGCAACCAGCCAGCGAAGCAGGTGCGACGGCAACCGCTTCACGACCAACGCGGCGATCACCGCACCGAGGACACCGGCAGTGGCGATTCCGACGGCAGGGCCCCAGGCGAAGCGGCCGCTACGCAGGAAACGCACGCCCGCGGCCGGCAGCATCATCGCACCCGAGCCCATCATGATTGGAAACGCCGCGCGCACGTTGAAGCCGAGCAGCGCCAGCACGACCATGGTCGGGGCATACCAGCCGATGCCGATGGTCGAGAGTGCGCCAAGGACGAAATTGGTTGCGACCGCCGCGACGAACCGCCAGCCGCTCAGCGACAGCGCCGTACCGCCGACCGGGAAGGCCCCGAGATTGCCGATGACGAAGAACACCGCCGCAGTCAACAGGGCGGCCCCCATGAACAGCTGGATCGAGCGGCGGCGCATGCGGCTGACGACACCCGCGCCGAGCCACGCGCCCGCGGTGGCGCTCGCGACCATCACGAGCAGCAGTTTCGGGTCGACGGCGATGAGGGTGACGAAGATGATCGTCTCGGCGATGCCCACCGAAACGCTGCCGACGGTGAGGGTTCCCGGGATGAGCTCATCGCGCGGTCGGCCGCGGAACTTGTACAGCGCCGTGGTGGTGGCATACGAGCCGATACCGAGGGCATCCCCAAAGTTCGTGAGAAACCCAATGCCGAGGTCCGACCAGGTGGGCCGCTCGCGCAGCTCGCGACGACGGGCAATCACCACCCACTGGGCGAAGAACCCAATGCTCAGGATCCCGATCACCGTCAGCAGCACGATCTCCGCGGGGCTCATGCCGGTGCCCCCGAGGAGCGGCGCAGCGCCCGGTCGAGCGCATCGCGGGTCTGCAGGTAGCGGATCGTCGCGCGCGCAGCCACGCGGCTCAGGCTGTGCAGGCGCAGCGGCCGCACCGGCGTGAGCGGAAAGCCGAGGCTCGCGGCCGGCTCACCAAGCGCACGGCGCCCCAGGACCCGGCCGAGCGTCGTCGCCATGGCAACACCTCGGCCGTTGTACCCCAGGCCCGCAAGCAACCCGGGCTCGGGCTCGTGCAGGTGCGGTACCCCGTCCCGGGTCATCGCCACGAATCCTCCCCAGCGGTATTCGATCGCCACGCCGGCGAGTTCCGGATACAACTCGGTCATCGCCCGTTCGTGGATCGGCGTCGCCGCCGGGATCGGAATGTCGGCAAACTGCCCACGGGTGCCAAGCACGAACCGCCCGGTCGCATCGAGCCGGTAATAGCGCAGGATGCGCTGCGTGTCGGAAACGGATTGCCCGCGCGGCAGGATCTTTGCCCGCAATTGCGGCGACAGCGGCGCGGTGGCCACCTGAATGGACGGCACGACAACCACCGTGCGCCGCAGGCTGTCGAATGTCCGATCCGTATAGGCGTCGGTCGCGACGATGACGGTCTGCGCCGACACCGTGCCGCGCGCCGTCTCGACATGCCACACCTCGCCGCGACGTGTCAGTCGGATCGCAGCACTGCGCTCATACACGCGCGCTCCGTGACTGAGGCATGCCCGCGCCAGGCCGCGCAAGTAGGCAAGCGGCTGCACCGTGCCACCGCGTCGATCGATCCAGCCGCCGCAATAGCGGCGCGATCCGGTCAGCTCGGCCGCTTCGCGTTCGGAAACCACCGCGACGTCGGCGCCGCGGGCGCGCCACTGCCGGGCACGGCGCTCCAGGGGCTGCAACTGCCCCTCGCTGACGGCGAGTTGCAACCAGCCGGTGCGCACCGCGTCGCATTCGATCGCATGTTGCCGGATGAGGTCAAAGACCAGATCCGGCGCCGCGCCGGAGCTCTCGGCAAACTGCGCACCGAGTTGCTCACCGTAAAGCTGCTCGAGCGCCTCAGGATCATGCTTCAGGCCGGCGATGACCTGTCCGCCGTTCAGACCCGAGCCGCCGCCGCCGATTTCGCCGGCCTCGAGCACCAGAACGTCGCGGCCCGCACAGGCCACATGCAGCGCGGCCGACAGGCCGGTGTATCCGGCGCCGATTACTGCGATTTCCGCGCGCGCGTCTGCGGCAAGTGGCGGCAAGGTCGCCATCGGTTCGCAGCTCGCCATCCACAGCGAGCCCGCCGTCGAAGTCTGGTTGACCCGACCCCCATGCATATTGATTATCGATATTTATAAATCGAGTAATAATCCAGGATAGGCCAGCCCCTGGGGCGGCGTCAATCGGCCGCCGGGCGTGGCATGGGGTGGCAGAGCGACGCTGGGGCCCGGCCCGGATCGCCGGGTGCGAGAACCTGACTCCGGCCGCGGCGGTGCAGCGCGAGCGCGGGGGGCGGAGCGTTCAGCCCGAGGACGAGGCGCGCTTGGCGAGGTACTCCTGGACTGAGCGCATGCCGAGCTCATGCGCCGAGACCAGGCTTTCGAGGTGCTCGCGGGAATTGACTAGCCCCTGCGCAGCGATGATGCCGAGTTCATTCACCAGCACCGCGTAAGGCAGCTTGGCCACCTGGAAGGCCCGGCCCGCCTCGGGTGCATTGACGAAGCGATCGGGCGCGAGCCCGTGCCGCTCGGCCATCTGGCGCTGCTGATCGAGATCCCCATCGCCGACAAACAGCAGATCCAGCCGCTCACTCTGCGCAAATGCCTTGACCGTCGGCATCAACGACTTGCAGATCGGACAGGTCGGCGCGACGAAAAAGAGCAGTCGCAACGGGGCCCCTGGCCGCGGCCCGCCGATCTCGACGGGATTCCCGGCGAGCGCGTGCACGGTGAGCTGCGGGGCGGCCTCGCCGGTCTGCGGCCCACGTCCGAGGGCCAGGGCTCCGACCGGGGCAATGCGCTCATGCAGCACACCCACCTGGCGCGCCAACGCCAATACCGCCACCGCAAGCGCGACGATAGCAACCCACAACATGACCTGGGAAACCAGCAGCATCAAGCAAACCTCTTGCGAAGCTCCGCCGAAGACCGAAGCAGCGCGAGCAACTGGTCAAACGCACGGTACAGCGAGTAGGCCGCAATCCCGGCCCCGACGCCATCCACCCACTGCAACGGCGCCGCGAGCGGCGTTGTCGCGACAAACAGAGACGAGAGCGCGGCGGAAAGCACGAGGTTACGCCCGATCAACCCGCCGCTCAACGTCTGGCGCAAACCCGACTGGAAGCAGCCACAGTCGATCTCCCGCCGGCCACGGACGAGATTGATGGCCATCGCCACCGCAAAGAGGCTGAGCAGCGCGATCGCGAGCGCCACGCCCGCCTTGAGATACAGCCCGCCGGCCAGCGACAGCACCACCAGAATCTCCAGCGCAACCGTTCCCCATGCGGCGGGCACGGACAGTGCCTCGGGCAACAGGCGATAGTTTGCGACTACCCCGGCGAGTTCATGGCGATGCGTGATCTTTCCGGCGACCGCTGTCGCGAACACCAGCGCTCCGAGCAGGCGACACGCCAGCGCGATGGACGGGTCGATCGTCATCGGACCGCCTGCCACGCTCGCAAGTGCCACGCACCACGCAATACTTCGATCATGTCGCGAACTCGTTCGTCGCCGCGAGGAATTGAAGGGACCGTCGCAATGGTATCGGTGTGCCCGTGGCACAGCAATCCCGACTCCCCGCTGTGCCGTGAGCGCTTCGCCGCGATCCCTCGGGCACCCGGGCGTGCGGACAGCGGCCCGGCCCGCTGCGGCAACGGACCGACGGGATCGAGGGGCGCGCAGTCCGGGCGGTGCGCAAACCAGTCAACAGTGGACACGCGGTGCGATCGGCGTCGATCGTGCTATCGCGATCGCTCGGCCTTGCGGTGACGCACCAACACGTACGCCGCAAAGGCGATCAGGATGGAGATTGCGCTGGCCCAGAATTGACTGCGCATGTCCTTGTCGAGAGCCATGGCCACGAGCACCAGCACCATCGCCACGACCGCGGCATAGCTGGCCCACGGAAAGAACCACATCTTCAGCGACGGCGGCCCCATTCCAGCGCGCTCGCGCCTTCGGCGCAGGCGGATCTGGGCGAGCACCGTGATCATGTAGATCACGACGATCAACGCCCCCGACGCGTTCACCAGAAACGCAAAGACGGCCGAGGGCGCGAGGTCATGGGCGATGATGCCCAGCATCCCGGCGGCGGTCCCGATCAGCACCGAGTTGGCGGGCACGTGCCTCGCGTTCAGCCGCACCAGAGCGCGCGGCGCGTCTCCGCGGGCGGCCAGAATGAACAGTACGCGCGAAACCACGTAGAACGACGAGTTGAGGCATGACAGCACCGCCGTCAGGATGATCGCGCTCATGATCGGCGCCGCGTAGGGCACCTTGATCGAGGCGAGCGCGATGACGAATGGCGAGACGCCCGGGGGCACCTTGTCCCAGGCCACGATACAGACGATGAAGCCGATGGAGCCGAGATAGAAGAGCAGAATGCGCCAGACGACGGTCGCGACCATGTGTGCGACCGCCTGCGCCGGATCGGGAGACTCCACGGCTGCGATGGTGGCGATCTCCGCTCCCATCATGGAAAAAAACACGGTAGTCACCGCCGTGATGACCGCCATGGGCCCCTTGGGGAATAGCCCGCCATGGGCGCTCCAGAGTTGCCATATGCCCTGATGCGGCCCCATCGCACCGCCGAGAAACGCGGCGCAGGCTGCAATGAACGCGACGATGGCGGCCACTTTGATGGAGGCGAACCAGAACTCGAATTCGCCGTACGAGCGCGTGGACATCAGATTCACGCCCGTCATCGCCGCCATCAGCCCTGCGCCGATCACGAGCTTTGGCACCCCCGGGAACCACCCCTGCAGGATCACCGCGCCGGCAATGGCCTCGACAGGAATCACGATGACCCAGAAATACCAGTACAACCAGCCCACCGTGAAGCCGGCCCAGTCGCCGAATCCCGCGCGCGAGAACTCGGTGAACGAGCGGATTTCCGGATGCGCCACCGCCATCTCGCCGAGACACCGCATGACGATTAGGAACAGCACACCCGTGAGCGCGTAGGTGAGGATCACCATCGGACCGGTCGCGGCAATGGCGACGCTGCTGCCGACGAACAGCCCCGCACCGATGATGCCGCCGATGCTGATCATCGTCACATGCCGGGGACGCAGCGAGCGGCTGAGCTCGGGAACGTGGTCCTGTGCGCACGGGGACGCCACAGGAGTCGCTCCCACCGGTGCGGGCGTGTCTTTGGCCGTTGCAGTCATACTTACACTCTCTGTGAAACGGGTGCGTTCGAGAACGAAGACTTCGGAGGCGGCGGCAGTGTCGGCGCGCAACCCAGAGTCGCTCTGCGCTCACCGACGCGGTCGTTCGGGGGCTCGACGTCCGGGCGCCGCCCATCATGGCGTCGGGTTGCCCAGCGCGGCGAGCCAAGACGACTGTGCTGACAGCAGATCGGGCGCAGCAGGATATCTCTCCGAGGGCGGTCACCACGACGATGCCGCCTCCCCCCAAAGTAATTTGCCCTAGGGTATCCAGTTTGCGCTTGGGCGACCACTGGCACGAACCGCCCGATCGTCGCCGGCGAACACGAGTCGGCACCGCAATCTTGTGCGACCTCGCCCGCGGGCCGCCCGGTCAAGCGCACCCCTCAACGCACGCGCCGCGGATCGTCGAGCTTGGCAAAAGCGTGAATGTTCAATGGGTTGCCCACCCCCACCCCACCGAGCCAGATACTGTCCACTCACCGCCATGCCGCGGAACAGCACCCATCGCACCCACTCAGCCTCGCGGCGACACGGGCGGAGCCGAACACGTGTCCGCCACCGGCCATCGCACGCGCACAGCAGCGCGCACCGCGCGTCTGAGGCTCGCCCCGACGACCTCAAACAAATCCCCTGCCGGCGAGCTCCGTTCACCGCACGCGCAGGGCAACGCACCGGATTTCCGCCGCGCACGAGCTACTAGCGCTGGTAGTAGCCGCAGCGCGCATGAAACCATGCGCCGCGCGTCGGCAATCGCCGCAAGGCGAGTCGCGACGCAGGGGAGTCCGTGAAAACAGCAATTCTCATGACACCTGGCGCGGATCGACGCTGGGCCGCACTGCTGCTGGTCGCATCGCTCCTGCCCGCGACGGGCCTGAGCGCGCCCACGCCCACCGCGTCAACGCCTTCCAGAGCACGGGACCGGCGGACCCGACATTGGCACGCCGCACACCGTCAGCTCAGCGAAATCGTCGTGACCGCCACGCGGCGCTCAAGGCCCGCCCAAGATGTCGGCATGGCACTCACCGCCGTGAGCGGCCGAGAGGTGCAATCCCTGCGTCTGCGGCAGCCGCTGAACCTGTCGATGCTCGATCCGAGCCTCTCGACGATGAACGCGCAGACCGACAGCACGCCGCTGTTTCTCCTGCGCGGCATCGGACTCGACGACTTCAACAACAACAACAGCAGCGGGGTTGGAGTCTACCTGGATGGCGTGTTTGCCAGCTTTCCGGGCTTTCTCACCGGCGCGATGTACGATCTTACCCGCGTCGAGATCCTCAAGGGCCCACAAGGTACGCTGTACGGCAAGAACACGGACGGCGGCGCGATCAACATCATCTCCGCCCAACCCACCAGGCAGCTGAGCGGCTATCTCGATGTGAACTACAGCCGCTGGAACACCGTCGATGTAACGGGCGCAGTGAGCGGGTCTGTCAACGATTGGATCAAGGCACGGCTCGCCGGCACGACGACAACCCAGGGCGAGGGCTACCAGACCGACCTCACGACCGGAAAGAAATACGGCAAATTGGATCGCGGTGGGGCGCGAGCCATTTTTGACCTGCAGCTCAACGCCAACACCAACCTGAATCTCAATTTTCACTGGAACTACGACCATTCGACCCCGTCCTCGCCCTCCACCCCGAATGTCGAGGCGCTCATCCCGAACCAGCCCTTCCCGACAGCGGGCCTGATGGACAGCCCTCCCGGTGGCACGCGGGTAAGAGTCGGTGGCCTGCCACTCTACAAGGACGACATCGGTGGCGGCACGGCGGCGACGCTGAACGTCCAGTTCAAATCCTTTACGCTGACCTCGATCAGCGCTTACGACTACTTCTCGGATCACAGCCTGGACAATTACGACGGCTATCCCGCGGCCGACAACAACTGGACCAAGAACTTCCAGCAGTGGCAGTGGAGCCAGGAAGTGCGGTTGACGTCACAGACCCGCGGCCCGGTGGATTGGATTGTCGGCGCCATCTATTCGCAGAACTGGTACCACAATCGAGACGCACTGGACTGGACCTTCGTTTATGGTCTCGCAACCTACATGACGCAAGGCGGCCTCGCCATTACGGCGGAGAATTTCGTTCAGCGACAACGATCCGCCGGAATCTATGTGAACGCCGATACACATCTATCCGGCCGCGTGACGCTCATAACGGGATTGCGCTACTCGCGCGACTCCGCGTCCTTCGACGGCGCCACGATCGACCCGACGGGCCTGCTGACCTACGCTGCCGACAACTTCATCGGCCCCATCGTGCCGAATACCGTCCTGGCGGCGCTCAACGAGTCACGCACCAACCAGAATCTGTCCTACCGGATCGGCCTCAACTATCAGTTGAGACCGCAGGCGCTGCTTTACGGCAGCGTGGCCACCGGCTACAAGTCCGGGATCTATTATGGCCAGCCGGCGCAAGTGCAGGTCGACTGGGGATACGTCAGACCAGAAACCAATTTGACGAGTGAACTCGGCATCAAGAGCCGATTTCTCGACAACTCCCTGCAAATCGACATGGACGTCTTCGATTCTGTGATCCGCAATCGCCAGTCGAGCCTGTCGCTCTGGGCGGGTCCGGTCGGCACACAACCGTTGATCGCCGGCCTCGGCAATGTGCCTCAGTCCCGAATTGACGGCATCGAGACCGAGATCGACTGGCGCCCGATTCGTGGTCTGCTGATTCACCTCGCCGCGACGCGCCTCGATGCACGCGTGACAGAAACTCTGACTAACGACAACGGTCTTGCCCTCTTCACGCCCGTCCGCGTCGGGCAGATGCTGCCGGACGCCCCGAACTTTGCCGCAAGCTACGTCATTTCCTACGAGCACCTGATCACGCGAGACCTATTCGCATACGCGCAGCTGAACGATCGGTATGTCAGCGACATTCATCCGTACCTCGGAGACCCGACGACATTCGGACATGGACACGACATGGGAGCGCGCATCGGCGTGCGCAATCCGGTTCAGGGATGGGACGTAAGCCTCTGGTCGACCAATTTGACGGACACGCGACCGATGACCTACGCCTTTGCCGGCAGCGAAGGCCAGCGAGTCTCCTTCTATCAGAAGCCGCGCTCCGTCGGCATCGAGTTCAGGTATGCGTTTTGATCCGGGAGACGTGCTCCTCGCTTAGCCGGCGCGCGGCCCAGGGCCAAATCGGCCATTGCGGCATTGCCCCCAGATGAACCGGGTTGTGCCGTCGGAAACCGTTAATCGCCTGTCGCCGCCACACCGGGCGCACCCGCAGTCGCCAGTCGGATGGCTCGCATGTTGGGGCGGGTAAGGGAGAACAGCGCTATCGTGCTCAACGACAGCCCCGCTCCAATGAGCAGCTCAGACAGTGAGAATACCCTCAGCAGGCCACCGGCCAATGCAGCGGCCATCGGCGCCATGCCTAGAAATGTGAACATTACGATGCTCATCGTCCGACCCATCAGCGCCTGCGGCACACGTCGCTGCAGCCAGGTCATCATGGATATCTGAATGGTGCCACCCAACAGCCCGGTCAGGCCCATGATGCCAGCGCCAATGGCCAACACGTGGACCTGGCTCATGGTCGCAACCGCCAGCCCTATAATTGTGTCGGCGCTGAGCAGCAGAAGCCCCAGAGAGCCGCGGGTCAGACGCGTTACCGTCCCCGAGGCGATGCTGCCGATCAGCATGCCGCTCGCATTGGCGGTCATGAGGATGCCGAACGCGGCGGCCCCCTCGGCCAATCGAGTCTTGGCGAGCACGGGCAGGGCAACCTGCAGCGGACCACCGACCAACACGGATCCGGCGGCAAAATAGCCGATCAATGCTCTCATCTGTCGGTCGCGCCACAACGTGCGGACGCCCTCGAGCAGATTGGCGAGGATGCCCCCCTTGGGCGCGGGCGGGTGCCGATCGCTCGCCACCCGGATCATGGCCAACGAGGCGACCGAGAATAGAAAGCTCACCGCGTCGACGGCAAAGGCAATGCCTGTACCCCGCGCGTCGTGCATGGCGGCGGCTCCCGATCCCGCCTTGATCACGAACCCGGCCAGCGCCGGTCCGATCAGCAGACTCATTTGCCGCATGCCCATGAAGTTGGAATTTGCCGAGTGCAGCTGCGCCGGACTCACCAGCTGCGGTGCCAACGAACTGCCGGCCGGATAAGCAAAGGCGGTGGCAAGTCCGATCCCCGCTGCCAGCGCATACAACATCCACATGCGGATGGCGCCGAGCAGAACCAGCACCGCCAACAGCCCGACCAGAACCGCGTTGACGGCTCTGGCGTTGAGCAGCACGCGCCGCGGCGACATCCGATCCACCACGGCACCACCGATCAGCATGAACACCGCTCGCGGCAGGGCCATGACGGCAAGCACGAGACCCAGCTGGGCGGGATTGCCCGTAAGCAGAAGCACCAGCCACGGCAGCGCCACCAGGGTGAACTGGTCCCCGATGGCCGACACGGAGCTGCCCATAAACAGGAGGCGGAACGAGCGGTTCGAGAAGGCCGAGGAACCGGACTCTTTGTCCATGGAGATCTCCGCAGTTCGAGCGTCGTGGAGCGCCGATGATGCCTGATTCGGCGGGGCGAGGAGGCCACCGAGTCGGTGCATCGACCGGTTCGGCGCCGAGACGCGCAGAGGGCCGGGGTCGGTGAACCGAACCACCCGCCAAGCCGCGCGGCGCGACGGGTCCAATCAGGGGGTGCTCGTTCGCCCCATCCGGAGTCGAAGCCGCATCATGATGTTTCTATTGAGATTCCGGGGCCGCGGCCCGCAGCGGGCCGTGCGGATGCCGGACTGCAGGACTATGCCGCGGTCAGGGCCACGAGATGCTCACGAGACCGAGAAATCTCTCAAGTCCCCGAATTGCTCGAGAATGTCTCCGTCGCGCTGTGCGGCTGCCGGAGACGGCGCGGGTTGCTTTGCGAGCGTGTGGGCCGCCTGGAGAAATTGAGCGTAAAGCTCGGTGCGCCGGCTTTCCGGTAGCGGCCTCTCTCGCCGGGTTCGAGCGGTGAGCGCGCTCTCCAGCGAGAACCGCGGATCGCGCTCGCGGGCGGCGCGATGAGCCCATGCGCCCGTCAGTGGATCGAAACGGTACCAGGGCAGGAAGCGATAGCCGTCGGAGGCGATGAAGCGCACGGCATCGATCACGAACTGCACGTCAGTTGAGTCCATCACGTAATGCACGCCGATTCGGCACCAACCGGGCTTGATGCCGTGATACCCGCGCGCCACCCAGGCGCGATATTCCTCGGAGTGTTGTGGATCGACACCGAGTAAGCGATGTCCGTACGGACCGGCGCACGAGCAGCCGGCGCGTGACTGAATTCCGAACAGGTCCGAGAGCAGCGCCGTAACGAATTTTGGATGCAGATGACCGCCACGTGGATCACGCACAATGAAGGAGACGATACCGATGCGCCGGCGGGGATCGCGATTGCCCAGAATCTCGATGCCCTCGCTTTCCGTCCAGCGCTCAAATATCTGCTCGAGGAACTCACGCTCACGCGCCTCGATTGTTTCCACACCCACCGCCCGCTTGACTTCGAAGGCCAGCGCGGCGCGCAGCGTTTGCAGAATGCCCGGCGTGCCGGCCTTTTCACGCGTTTCGATATCCGCGATGAAATCCTGATCGCTCGGACTCACGTAGTCCACGGTGCCGCCACCCGCCACTGTCGGTGGCAGGTCGTGCCGATAGAGGCGTTCGTTGAACACCAGCACGCCGGTCGCGCCCGGCCCGCCCAGAAACTTGTGCGGTGAGAGCGCGATGGCGTCCAACCACCCCTCGTCACCTGGATTCATATCGATCTCGACATACGGGGCGCTGGCGGCGAAATCAAAGCAGGCCAGCGCACCGTGACGGTGCAGGAGTGCGGCGATCTCGTGCACCGGCGTGCGCATGCCTGTGACGTTCGAAGCCGCCGAGAACGAACCAATGAGCGGGCGTCCGGCGAATGCCGGATCGCGCAGCAGGGTCCCGAGGTGCTCCAGGTCCACCCCGCCGTCGCGACTGAGCGCGACCGGCACCACCGTCGCGAGTCCCTGCCGCCAGGATACTTCGTTGGAATGATGCTCGTACGGTCCAATCAAAACCACCGGCTGTCGTTGGCTCAGGTGCTCGCGCAAGCGCTGCGCCGCTCCTGCCCCGAAGGTACTTTCGACGTTCGCCTCCAGACGCGCACGGGTTGCCGGAGCGAGCGCCACCCCAAGCAGGTGCTGCAGTCTGTCAATCGCGCCGGTCGCACCCGTACCGCACGCGATGAGCCGTCCGTGCGGACCAGCGTTGACCGCCCTCTTCATCAGCGCCTCTGCCTCGGCGAGCAGTCTCGAGGTCGTTCGCCCTGTCGCGTCGTCTTCGGTGTGCGTATTGGCATATCCACCGCACAGACGCTGAATGTAACGCTCGACGAAATGCAACGACTGACCGGAGGCCGTGTAGTCACAGTAAACCATCAGGCGCTTGCCGAATGGCGTCGTGAGCATGGAGTCGATGCCGATGACTTCGGCCCGCAATGCCTGCGGAGTCAATTCAGTCATTTTCACCTCAGCAGCTCCCTTCGCGTGCATCAATTGCAGGCGCCGCGGCAGCGACGCGTTCGCCCAATCTCAGAGTGAACCCGCTCGCAACGCTTGTCGTGCAGCGAGCAGTTGCCAAGCTGGTTGGCGGTGTCCGGCATTGATATATGCGTTGGTACGCTCTCGAATCTCCGCTTCCATGAAACTCTGCCCCCGGTCGGGTCGCTCTCGGTCGAATTCCCCGGCTGATCTCATAAGGCAGATTACCCGATGGGCATTCGGTGATCTATGCGCCAATACTGCCGGCTTATGTGGCGCATTATTGATTTATATGCCACAAAAGCCTAATCTATTGGCACATAAATTGGATTTGCGCCAAACCTCGATGCCAAAATTGCTTCCCGATGATCTCCTCGAGCGCGTCACGAACGCGCTCGCCGCTGATCCCCGAGGCTTGAGCCTGGCAGGGCTGCAAGAAGCTCTCAGAGGCATCGTAAGTCGCCGTTCCCTGCAGCGCCGGCTGGACGCGTGGGCGCGTTCCGGTGCGATCAAAGCCGAGGGTATCCGTCGGGGCCGACGATACTTTCCGACCGGCAACGATACCGCGGCCACACCTGCCGCCAACGTGGGACGCCCCGCCACCCCTTCGGAAGCGGAAGCCGTCACATCATCCGTCGCCATTTCTGCAGCGGGTCAGCAGGTCCAGGCTTTCGTTCAGAGGCCCATCGCCGACCGTGCGCCGATTGGTTATCAACGTGACTTCCTGGAACGTTATGTGCCGAACGAGACCGAATACCTTCCCGAGAACCTAAAGACACATCTGCGGGCATTGGGCCACACGCCTGACGGACACCGTCCGGCGGGCACGTATGCACGAGACATCCTGAGTCGGCTGCTCATCGATCTCTCCTGGGCGTCGAGCCGCCTCGAGGGCAATACCTATTCGCTGCTCGACACCCGCGAGCTCATCGAAAACGGCAGAGCCGCTCCGGGCAAGGACGCGAAAGAAACTCAGATGATCCTCAATCACAAGGCGGCCATCGAACTGCTGGTGGAGTCTGGCGAAGAGATCGGAGTCAATCGCTACACCATTACAAATCTGCACGCGCTCCTCGCCGACAACCTCCTCGAGGATTCCCGCAGCGCAGGGCGCCTGCGCACCACGTCGGTTGCGATCAGCGGTACGACGTATTTGCCGACAGCGATTCCTCAGCTCATCGAGGAGATGTTCGCGCTGTCGCTGGGCAAGGCGGCAACGATCCGCGACACCTTCGAGCAGTCCTTCTTCCTCATGGTCCAGCTTTCGTATCTGCAACCCTTCGTCGACGTCAACAAGCGAACGTCGCGACTCGCCGCGAATATTCCATTAATCAGAAGCAATATGGTGCCGTTGTCGTTTGTCGATGTCCCTGAGAAGCCCTACATCGATGGCCTCATCGGAGTCTACGAGCTCAACCGGATCGAGCTTCTAAGAGACATTTACCTGTGGGCGTATGAACGCTCGGTACGCAGGTATAAGACGGTGCGCGACTCGATTCCGGAACCCGATGCCTTCCGCCTCAAGTATCGGAGCGAGCTCGTCGAAGTCGTGAGCCACGTCGTGCGCGAAAAGATTCGGCCCAGCGAGGCAGCGGTCGCGCGGCTGGCGAAATCCATGGTCTTGCCTGAAGACCTCAATCGCTTTACGAATATTGCCCTCGAGGAACTCGCCGGGCTGCACGAGGGAAACATCGCGCGATT
>JAKBBE010000070.1 GCA_021826035.1 Pseudomonadota bacterium
ACGGATTTTACAACCCGGTTCGTCTGCACTCATCACTCGGATACTTGTCGCCGAACGAGTATGCGCGCAGAATGCAACACGTCGATCAAACGCCGCCTAAGAGGTCCGCTGCGTAGGGACCACTTCAGAGCGCATCTCTCGGTCCTCAGCGATCCCCGCAGCATGCTCGCTGCGCACGCGCCGGGGTCGCAGATCCGCCGCGCACGGGCGATCGCCTCACCCGAGCACCGATCGCGCCGACTGGCCCGTGTCCATGGCATCAGGAGTCACCGGTGATCAGTTCCATTGCAGACGCCTCCGCCCACTCCCCGATCGACGTGGAATGGGTGGATGGCCTGAAGTTTCAAGCCGGCCGCCCGAACGGCCCCACGGTTCGTATCGATGGCGATGCGCACGACGCTCCCAGTCCGTTCGACCTCCTGCTGGCCGCCATTGCCTCCTGCGCCTCGGTGGATGTCGTCGCCATCCTGAACAAACAGCGCACACCGGTACAGTCCCTCTCGGTGCGCGTCGAGGCCCTGCGCGTCGAGTCGGTGCCGCGGCATCTGGCGAGCGCGACGCTGAATTTTCGCATCCACGCGCCGGGCGCAACGTTGGAAAAGGCCCAGCGGGCCGTGGAGCTGTCGGTCACCAAGTACTGCAGCGTCCGCTCCTCACTCGACGCTGCGGCGCCAATCACCTGGACCATCGACTTGAACGGCTGATCCCGCGCCACTGCCGCGGAAGTCGCCCGGAGCGAGCGGGAGCGGTGGCTGCAGGAGCAGGTCGGACTGGCTTATGCGCTCAAGGCGGACCTGAGATCTGCGTGCAGGTTGATCGAATGGCGGGTTTTGACTGAGGCGCATCCAGAATGAAGCTCGGCTCTCCTAGCCAAAGGCACTCGGTCGCCGGAACCTGCACTTCCGGCAGGCTGACCGGTACCGCCGAGATCTTCCGCGTGGGGAGTGTCTTGACCGTGACATGTCACCGGGGTATGGTGAACTCATGAAACCGTCACAGGCCCTTGCAATACACCGTGAGCGCATTCGCGCCATCGTGGCACATTATGGCGGCGTGAATCCGCGAGTTTTCGGGTCTGTCGCGCGGGGAGAGGACACAGAAGACAGCGATCTCGATATTCTGGTGGACGATCCCGAAGGTCGCCGTCTCAATTTATTCGCACTCGGTGGCATGAACTACGACATTTCGTCTCTCATTGGGCGACCGGTCGACGTCGTCCCTTCCGCTGACCTGCCTCAGCGGATGCGTAACGAAGCCAATTCCGAGGCGGTACCGCTGTGAGATCCAAGAGATTTCGGGATTTCGACTATCTGGAACACATAGCGAACCGCATCCTGCGAATTGAGCGGGCGACATCCGGGGTCGATCTCGCTGGTTTTCTCGCCAACGAGGATTTGCAGGCAGCCATCGAGCGATACATCGAGGTCATTGGCGAAGCCGCGGGTAAGTTGAGCCAACAGACCCGCGACTTGGCACCGGATGTCCCTTGGAGCCAAGTCATTGGTGCGAGGAACGTCATCGTCCATGGATACGCGGAAGTAGAGCCCGATCGGATATGGGACATCGTAAAGAGCCACCTTCCCTCCCTGCGGGCCGCGGTCGGCCGTTTGCAGCAGCTCATCAGTGAGGAGAAAGGAGCAAAACCGCAGCGGCAGGGGCATCCGGGGGAGAAACCCGATCGCGAGGATGGCAACCGGTGAGCGGGCCGGCCGCCAATTCCGCGGCACGCCGCAAGCGCGCCGAGCGCGAGCGGCGTCGGAAGGCGGGCTTTGTCTTGCGTCAGATTTGGGTGCGGCCAGGTGATTGGCCACGCGTGAAGCGGTACCTGGAAGGATTAGACCGATCCGACGGTCGGTGATCCCGTCCCTATCGCCCGCCCGCGGCGACCGCCGAGCCCGGGCGTGCATCATTCGCGCGGCTGCGCCAGTCCTCCGAGTCGCTCGCGGGCGCTTGGAGGCAGCGGCCTAGAGAAGCGCGGAGCGGGAATTCCGATGACTCTGGGGTTTGCCGGACAGTTCTGCGCAATCACCGCGTTCCA
This sequence comes from Pseudomonadota bacterium, assembly GCA_021826035.1. Next base: position 2,039 of record JAKBBE010000070.1, read on the forward strand.
CCGACGCTGTCGTCGTGCTCCGATAGCGGATAGTGTCGTGAGAGGCACCCCGCTCGGCCGTAATCCGTGAATGGTCCATTGTATCCGATGATATAGAACGTGAGCTGGTGGAGCAGCGTCCCAACCTGCCAGAGCCGCTGGAACAGCTCGCGGTACTCGCTCGGACCTGGGAGCTTCAGGTCCGTAAGGTTGGGATGCACGTGACGGTTGCGCAGCCTGTCCCAGGCGTCAACGTACTTCCGGTCCACATAGCCCTTCTCGGCCAGCTCGCGAAGCTTCTGCTTCGTGCCCTTGCTCCCGGTCTTCTCAATGAGCTTTTGCGCGCGGTTCTTGACGTAATCCGAAAGAGTGCGTTGCTCGTCGAGCCAGTTCAGTGCAACTTCACTGAAATTCGCCCAGCTCTCCGCCTTCTCCCGATCATCGGGCAACTCGATCACACTCACCACCGCCTCTACAGCGACCGAGACTCCGACCGCCCAAGCATCTATTGACGCGGAGGTGGATTCTCTGGCGTTGTAAAGGTGGTAAGCAACCGCGTTCCAGAGCCCGCGCTCATCGCCCTAGGCGACGTCCGCGTCACTCATGGCACTCGAGACGAAATCCTCCTGCTCGCCCATGCCACGCAATTCCCGGGTCTGTCGGGCGGGCAGCGCTCCCTCGAGCCACGCCGTGAACTCGGCCGGTGCCAGGGGCGGACTGAGATAATATCCCTGCGCACTGTCGCACCCGAGCTCGCGCAGCAGTTCGAAGCCGCGAAAATCCTCGACCCCCTCCGCCACCACCTTCAATCCCAGACTATGGCCGAGCTCGATGGTCGAATGCACGATCGTGGCGAGATTCGGATTCTCGCTCATGCGACTCACGAACGCCTGATCGATCTTCAGCTCCTTGACCGGAAGCCGCATGATGTAGCTCAAGGATGAGTAGCCGGTTCCATAGTCGTCAATCGACAACTGCACCCCCTGCTGCGCAAGGCGGTCGAGAACCCGTTGCGCATGCTGCGGATCCTCCATGAAGCCGCTCTCGGTGATCTCCAGACACAGCATCTCTGCCGCCACGCCATGCTCGTCCAGAAGCGCGGCGATTCTCTCCGGTAAATCACGACTGGTCAGATCGCGTGCACTGATGTTGACGGAAATTTGCAACGGGCGCCCTTCCCTGCACCACTGGCCACACTGCGAAATCGCCTCCTTCAGGACCCACAAGGTCAGCGCCTTGATGTATCCGGTATGCTCCGCGAACGGAATGAACAGCGCCGGCGGCACCAGTCCGCGAACCGGGTGAACCCAGCGAATCAGCGCCTCTGCCGCCAGGACTTTGGAGGATGACAACGTCATCTTCGGCTGATAATAGAGCCGCAACTCCCCCTGCTCTACCGCGCGGCGCAACTCACTGAGCAGCGACAGATGTTCCTGTTGACTGGTGTCGTAGCTCGAGTCGTACACACTGTAGCCACTGCGGGTTCTCTTGGCGACGTACATCGCGATGTCCGCATTTCGGACCAGCGTCTGCAAGTCCCCGCCATGCACCGGAAACGTCGCGATCCCGATGCTCGCCCCGACATCGAGCGGCTGCTGCTCATAAAGTATCGGCTGCTCGAGAACCGCCACGACCCGCTCGGCCAGACGAACGATTTCCTCGCTCCCCGAGTCCTCCAGAAGCACCGCGAATTCATCGCCGCCCAAGCGCGCAATGCAGCTGGCGGCGCTCAGAACCGAGCGCAGACGCTCACCGACTTCCTTCAGAACGTGATCCCCGACGCCATGACCGAGCGTATCGTTCACGTACTTGAATCGATCCAGATCCATGATCAGGATCGCCAGACAGCGCTTTCTGGCGCGCGCACCCGCAAGAGCTTTCTCCAGGGATTCCGAGAATTGCGAGCGATTCGGTAAGTGCGTCAGAGGATCCTCGTACGCGAGCTTGAGGATGCGCTGCTCGCGCTCGGCAATCCCCGCTCGCATGTGGTCAAGTCCCCGGGCCAGCGTTCCGATCTCGTCATCCCGGCGGATCGCCACGAGCCGCGAGTAGTCACCTTGCCTGATGCGCTTGACCGCATCGAGCAACGCCGCAAGCGGTCGGGTGAACCCCAGAGCGATCAGGATGCTGCCGAGAACGGACACCAGCAGGCTGAAGATGCCAAGACCTACGAGGGTCTCCCGAAGCGCCCGGAAGCTCGCCAGCGCCGGTGCGATCGGCTGGGCGAGCACCGCCACGATCTTTTCCGGACCGCGCGAATTCAACGGTAGGAGACGCGTCAGCTGCGCACCGCCGGGCATCTGCAGGACGGCGTTCTTCAGATCTGCCTTGCTCAGAGAAAGCCGCAACGGCAGCACGACGGCATCGCTCGAGGGCAGCGTCGTGGCCGCCACCGTCCAATGCGCGTCCCGTTCCACTGCGAATGACACCTCCAGCCCGGTCAGTTGACGCAGCTGCTCGGCGAGCATTCGGTCGAGCGGGAAGCACACGATCACCCAGCCAATGGTAAGTGGCGCACGCACGGGCACGGCGATGAGCTGCATGGCATGGCCATCGAGCATGCTGATCGAGGTGGATTGCCCCCGGGCCGAGGCCGCCCTGATGAGCGCCGGCAGCTCGAACGGACGAAGCGCCACGGAGGAGCGCAGCGTATCGGCGACGATCTCACCGTGCAGGTTCACGTACAGCACGGCGCGCGCGCCAATGCGCTTGCCGTAGTTCTCAAGCGCGGACTTGACGGTTTCCGGATTACCGACGGCGACTGCAGCGCGGAATGAAAACCCGGACGCCAACACGCGCGCCGACTGAACCTGCTGCGCCGCGTTCTCCGCGAGCGTTCGCGCAAAGACTTTCTCACCAATGCCGAACTGCTGCTCGATTTTGGCGCGCGCTGCGCTGTAGCTCGCGCGATTCATCAGTACGAATTCAGCGATCTGTACCAACCCGATCAGGGTCACGAGAAATACGATCAACCGAAATCTCAGACTGCGAACGCGCATGGATGCTACATCCCGTGATGCGCCGACATTCCGGGCATCGTCGGCCCGTGCTGGGGCATTCGCCCGGCCTTGAGGCGGAAGGTGATCTGACGCGGCGGTGCGCCCGCGACGATCGGCAAATTGTGCGGCGGGCTCGCTTTGCGCATACCGACGTCCCAGGCATGCACCCTGTAATGACCGACGCGCAAGTGACGCAGCACCACCGATCCGTCGGCGCCTGTTTTTCCGAAATACGGGGTGTTCACCACGAGGAGCCAGGCGATCATACTGTCGTGAATCTGACAGCCCATGACGACAATGCCGGGCTTATCGAACCGGATCGGCGGCTCGGTCCTGCCCGCGTAGAGCCGCAGCACGAAGGTCTTGGCGGGTGAAAATGAATAGACCGAATGCAGGATGTTGTCGCTGTTCGGAAAGTCGACGTACGTGCCGACCTGAACCACATTGACCTGTGGGGCAAACTGCCGGTGCACCTGGTCGATGATTGCGGTGCGCGGCTTCGTGGACGGCAACGGTGAATCGGGGACCGCGTAGACCACGGCGTCCTTCAGGGGCCTGCCGGCAAGATCCAGGACGCGGATCCGCAAGGTGGCGGCCGCTGCGCAGATCGGCATGGTGCTCGCTGCGATCGACACCGCCGCCCAAGCAGTTGCCGCCCAGCGCATTTCAATGCGTCCTCGGAGGTGGCCCGACTTTCACGTCCACGACATCGGGCTCCAGCGGCGCAAGGAGCGCGAGCAGCTGGTTTCGATCACGCAGACTGACGTGGTGCAGTCGCATCTGTCGGCGCAGGATCTGCACCAGGCCGAAAAACTGGGCCTGCGTGATGCCGAGATTCGCATGGACTTCGCGGATCGGGATGCCCGTGTATTTGCACCCGCCACCGGCCAGTTGGCAGATATACGAGGTCAATTCCCGCTTGACGCGGCCCAGATTGACATCCCGAAAGGACTGGTTGAGCTTCGGGTCGGCCGCAACCTGATCTATCGTCACTGACACGAAGGCTGCGACGACCTTCGTTCCGCCCATTTGTGCGTACAGTGACGGGTGCGCGGAGGCCCCGGAGACGGAAGCGGCCAGCATCGAGACCGCCGTCAGCACCCTCAGGCCGGTCACAGGCCGGGGTCGAATCGGCATTTTGGGACCCTCGTATCGATTTGATACGCAGTCTAAAGAGGTCTGGGCACCGGGAGCGGTACGCCATTCACAGTTACGGCAATGGACCACAGTTCACGGAATCGTTGTGTACGAGCCGTGATTGAGCTCCCAATAGCCGAAAGACGGCCGGGTCGCACGACGAATGCAGTAGGACAATTGCAGCTCCCTAGGCTTGCGGACCCACATCGATGCCCCTCCTTCCGCGAAATCTGCCCTGTGCCGTACTGCGTGCAGCCGCCGCCTTCGGCCTGATGATGGTGACCGGAAACGCATGGGCCGGCGGGCGACTGCTCGCCACCGGCGGCATCACCGAGATCGAGGGCAGCGCCGGCGGTGGAATCACGCCGTGGGCGCTCATCGCGGGGCTCGAGACGAATGATCAAATCGGCGGTAGCGTCTCCTGCACGCAAGTCGCCCCGCAAGACTTTCGCCTCGACTCCTGCGGCCTCGCCATCGGCATTGACGATCGGGTGGAATTCTCAGCCGACCAGCTGCGGCTGAACCTCGGTAACACCGTGCCTGGGCAATCGATTCGCCTGGAGGTCTTCGGCGCAAAAGTCCGGCTGTTCGGAGATGCGCTGCTCGACCAGAATCACTGGTGGCCGCAGGTCGCCCTCGGTGTCCAGTGGAAGCACAACGAGGACTTCAATCTCGTGCCGCGCGCCCTCGGCGCCACGCACGCCAATGGACTCGACGTGTATCTCAGCGCGACCAAAATATGGCTCGCCGGACCCTTCGATCACACCTGGTTGGCGGACGTCACCTTACGGGAGAGCGAAGCCAACCAGATCGGTTTGCTCGGTTTCGGTGGTGACCTCGGCGGATATCACCTGCTCGCCGAGGGGAGCCTCGGGGTATTCCTGACCGATCACGTCGTCCTCGGGGGCGAGTATCGGCAAAAGCCGAACAACCTGTCGGCCTTTCGCGAAGACGACTGGCAAGACATTTTCCTGGCGTATTTTCCGATCAAGAATCTTTCGATTACCGCGGCATTCGCCAATCTGGGCAACATTGCCAACAAATCCGGGCAACGCGGCTATTACGTATCGCTGAACGGCAGCTGGTAGCCGGTCCGCGCCGATCACAACCATTCAGACACCGCGCGAGCGGGTGTCGTCCTCCGATCCCCCGATGCCGCCCAGCGGCCGAACAGGCATCGTCAGGCGCCGCGCTGCAGCTCCCGATAGGACATCATCTCTGATGGCAGCTCAGCTCGCGGTGGCCCCGGCGCGAGTTTCGGTCGCGTTCTACTCGACGACGTTGCGACGCAACGCCTTGGTTTTGCCCCGCTGGTCCTTCGATTCGAGGCGCCGCTTCCGCGACCCCGCGGTCGGCCGGGTGGCGATGCGCTTCTTCGGCACCACGGCGGCGCTGCGGATCAGTTCCTGCAGTCTCTCGAGCGCGGCGGCACGATTGCGCTCCTGGGTGCGGTGCTGCTGCGCTTTGATGATCAGCACCCCCTCCTTGGTGATGCGCTGATCGGACACACGCAGCAGCCGCTCCTTGTAGAACGGGGGCAAGGACGAGGCGCCGATATCGAAGCGCAGGTGAATGGCACTCGACACCTTATTGACGTTCTGTCCGCCGGCGCTTTGCGCACGCATGGCCGTCAGCTCGATCTCATCGAGCGGGATGGAGACGTGGGCTGAAATCGCCAGAACGGTGGATCGATGGTCCATGCGCCAAATTATGGAGGGTTCGGATCCTGAGTGCACGCGGCACGACGCAGCGGACCGCGGGCGCGTCGATCGCCTGACGAGACCCGTTACCGGAACCACCCCAGCGGCGCGAGGACGGCTCGAGATTGAGTCCCGCGCCATGCGCGAGCGCAATGTGTGGGCGGCCTTCCCGTGAATCGAGTTCGACTGAACCTTCTGGAGTCGGCAATGGCCTCACCCCGGACCTCCAACGGTGCGAGGACCGAGCGATCCGGATTTTTTGGACGGTGCCCCTATTTACTTTGACCGGCACGAGGGGTACCTTCCGCGCCGTCTTGACTTGATCCTCAAGAGGTTTTCCCCCGTTGGACAGTAGCTGTATGAGCGGTGACAGGAGTCGCGCACGGCGCGACGCGCTGCGCTCGGCAGGCTGGCACACGGGGACCGAGACCGCCACAGTCGGCTGAAGCGCTGACTGCCGTGCGCCGAGGTCCCTCGGCGCCGACTTCCTAGTCACCCTCCGTTTCTCTCAATCAGGCAACGTACTCCGGTGGGCGGAGTGCGCGTATTGCTCGGCCGACTCCCTTCATCACGAACGGAACGGCTGACTGTGCTCCCGTTCGTGGAACGGGCTTTTGCGCGAGCAAACCCGATGCTCGAGGGTGGTGGATGATGATTCAGAAGCACGACGTCGGACGTGCGACGGATGAGGCACAGGTGCCGGCGGATCGCCAGGCCGTCGCTGCGTGGGTGGATCGCTGCGGAGCGGACGCCATTGCCGGGACGTGGTGCCGCAATCGGGCCTCCGGGCGCATTGAGATGTGCTGGCGTGTCGCCTCGGCGCGCCACGCCTCAGCGAACGCCACGGAGCCTCCCATTCGGCGCCACCGCACGAGCCGAACGTGCGAAGCCGTGATTCGCGGCCGTCCCAGGGCGCCGAGGCGTCGAACGATGCGTGGAGCATGCGCGTGAATCATCAGGTTGAAGTTCGGGAATTTCGCCCGTGCGCGGACTGCCCCCCCATTCCGGAGGGACTCAGGCACCGCTTGCGCGACAGACTGCACATCGCCGAGTTGCACCGCAACGCGACGAACTGGCGCGGTCGCCTGGTGCTCGCGCTCGCCCTGCTCGGGCCCGGGGTGCTGGTGATGCTGGGCGACAACGACGCCGGCGGTGTCATCACCTACATGCAAACCGGCGCCGCCTACGGGCTCGGGCTCTTTCTGCCTCTGATGGTCCTGCTGGGGGGCGTGGCCTACGTGGTGCAGGAGATGACCGTACGCCTGGGGGCGGTCACTCGCCGCGGCCACGCCGAGCTCATCTGGAAGCGATACGGTCCTTTCTGGGGATGGTTCTCGCTCATCGATCTGATCGTGGCCAATGTGCTCACCCTGATGACGGAGTTCATCGGGATCCGCCTAGGAGGTGAAGCGCTCGGCCTCTCGGCATGGCTGACGGTACCGGCCGCCCTGGTCTTCGTCACCGTGGTACTGGTATTCCTGCGCTACTGGACCTGGGAGCGCATTTCCCTCTTCGTCGCAGCGTTCAATTTGGTCTTCGTTCCGCTGGCGCTCCTCGCTCATCCACATTGGCACGCAGTGGCTCTCGCCTTCGCCGGCCACGGATGGATCGTCCCCGGAGGGTTCCTGTCGGTCACTTTTCTCGTGCTGATCTCGGCCAATATCGGCACCACGATCGCACCCTGGCAGCTGTTCTTCCAACAGTCCTGCGTGGTCGACAAGGGCTTGCTCGTCCAGGACATCCGCGCCGGGCGACGCGATCTGCTGCTCGGTGTCATCGGCATGGTGCTCGTGGCCATGGCGTTGATCGTGCTCGCAGCGCAAACCCTCAAAGGTGTCCCGAACGCGCAGCAGCTTGACGCCGGCGCGATCCTCGGCGCGATCCGCGCCAAGCTCGGGCAGGACATGATGGCGCTGTTCGCCCTGGGTTTGATGGAGGCGGGGCTCATCGCTGCGATCGTCATCACCGCGAGCAGCGCCTGGGCAGTGGGCGAGGCCTTCGGAATCGACCGGTCGTTGAATGCGGCGCCACGCCAAGCGCTCGGGTTCTACCTGCCGGCGGTCGTCGGCACCGCGGTGGCCGCGGTTCTCGTCATGATCCCGGGGCTCAATCTCGGCTTCTTGAACCTCAGCGTGCAGGTCATCGCGACGGTCTTCATGCCGGCGGCAATGCTCTTCCTGCTGATGTTGCTCAATGACCGGGAGCTGATGGGCGAGCACGTCAACTCTTCGCGGCGCAATGCCGTCTCGATTGCCATCATGATCGGATTGATCGTCTGCAACGTACTGTACGGCCTCGCGACGCTCTTTCCGCACGTATTTGGAGGATGACCCATGAAGGAGCTGAGTGATTTTCATGCAGGGGAGATTCGCCAGCTGATCGAGCAGGAACGCTGGGACGAGCCGCTCGCGCAGGTCAAACGGACCCGTCTGACTTCGCGCCAGCAGGTCGTGTTCTGGGGATTGCGGGTCTACGTGGTGGTGATGACCGTCGTGGTCGTCTGGGCGTTCCTGCACGGCGCCGCCGGATGATCCGCTGATCGGGGACCGCGATCCCCATCCCCGGCCATGACCGGTGTTGCCGCCGATTTTATTGTGATCCGTTGCGTCAGGGTAAAAGTAGACCCCTGGGTAAAGAGGGCGATTTTCAGACTGAGGTGGCCCCGGGACACTGGACAGCCGGATAAGTGGATTGCTCTGCTCTGGAAGGCGAAGATATCGCCTGGAAGCTGGAGCAGAAATGAGCTGCAGATCTCGACGTAACCGCTCACCAGCCTTCAAGGCGAAGGTGGCCCTGGCCGCCCTCAAAGGCAAGGCGACGCTCGCCGAGCTGACCGAGCGCTTCAATGTGCATCCGAACCAGATCGCCCAGTGGAAGTCCCAGCTGCTTGCCGGGACCGAGGAGGTTTTCTCCTCGGGAAGTCCACCGAGACAGGAGGGGCCGAATCTGAAGGAGCTGCATGCGAAGATTGGCCAGCAGGCTTTGGAAATCGACTTTTTAGGCGCCGCGCTCGGCAAACTGGAAGGGCCGAGCGGAACGCGCTGATGGATCGCACACATCGGTTGCCGATCAGCCGACGGGCCGAGCTGCTGGGCCTGTCGCGCTCGAGCGTGTACGACCGCCCGATGCCTACTTCTGATCTCGATCTGCGCACGATGCGCCGGATCGATGAGCTGCATCTGGAGCTGCCGTTCGCCGGTGCGAGGATGCTGCGCGACCTGCTCGCACTCGAGGGCTGGAAGATCGGCCGCAAGCACGTCCCGACGCTCATGCGTCGCATGGGATTCGCGGCAATCTACCGCAGGAAGAACACCAGCCGGCCGCATCCTGAGCATGCCGTCTTCCCGTACCTGCTGCGCCGACTCCCGATCGATCGACCGAACCAGGTCTGGGCCGCTGACGTGACTTACATCCCGATGGCTCGCGGCTTCGTGTATCTCGTGGCCGTCATCGACTGCTTCACCCGCAAGGTCGTCCCCTGGAGGCTCTCCAATACGCTTACAGCGGACTTTTGCGTCGATGCCCTGCAAGAGGCACTGGCCCGCTTTGGTCGCCCTGAGATCTTTAGCACCGACCAGGGCGCCCAGTTCACCAGTGCCGGGTTCATCGCAACCCTGAAGGCCCACCAAGTGCGCATCAGCATGGACGGTCGCGGCCGCTGGCCCGACAACGTCCTCGTCATACGGCTGTGGCGCTCAATCAAATACGAAGAGGTTTACTTGCACGCCTATAACACCGTCAGCGAGGCACGCGCCGGCATCGCTCGCTACATCGACTTCTTCAATGCCCGACGCCCGCATACCGCACTTGACGGGCGCACGCACGATGCCGTGTACTTCGATGCCATGCCGCTCGCGGCGGCTGCCTGAACCGCAGAGCTCCACTTATCCGGCCGCAGAAAACTGTCCAATTTTGCCGGTCCACCTCTCACCACTGTTGTGCCCATAATCTGATGGCAAAGAGCATGCGCAATTTCATTGTTCTGATCATAGCAGTCGCGCTTTTTGGAGCATTGGCTCTTCACTTACAACGCGGAAAATCCGGCACACCGCATCGCGCGATGACATCTGTCGCTGTTAAATCAATTTCCGTGAAACACATACAGCATGCAAATCGTCAAACAATACGTGCGCCGATTGACGGACACACTGTTCTGGCAGTTAAAAATTGGCGATTATTGTTTGATCACTCGAGGAACTATTTTTTGTTCGTAAGAAGCGCTGCAACCGCCGCTGCCAACGGCAATGGTACGGCCGCGCTGTATGTATCAAAGGCCATGAGCATTTGCGCGCTAGAAATATTTCAATTCGGCAATAACTCGAATCCTAAGTCAGCGTTCACATCATGGTTATCCAACCAGGCGTATATGCCGGAGTGGGTCATGGAGATTCAGCGAGAACACTTCGAATTGTGCCAGGGATTTTTTGGGCAGAACGCGTTCTCAGGACTGCCGCCACCTAAGCGCGGGAGCTATATGTCGTCATCTTATTGGCTGAATTTGGCAGAGAAAGACCATAATTCAGTCGCGGAACTAATGGAACTTTCTGCCACTTGGAATTTAGGCGAAGGTGCTAATAGTGCCCAAGCGACTGCTATTGCGCAGAATACCGTGCTTGACGCAGTCTCGAGTGGCGATCCCGACGCAGTATTCCGTGCAGGAATGTTCTTAGCAGACGGCAATTCCGCGAACGAGATTCGGGCATTTGCCGTTGCGATTGCAGGTTGTAATCTTGGCTACGACTGTTCTGGCGACAATGCGCTTATTTTCGGTGAATGTGTAGCCGGGAGCGGGCGGTGTCCATCCGGTCAGACATTTTCCGATGTTGTGACAAAGTCGGTCGGATTGTCCGGTTACGCGAAGGCGTACCAGATGGCACAGGAGTTGCAATATGCCATCTCGAGTGGGGATGAGGCGACAATAAGGCGATTTGTGAAATTGCGAAACTGACATGCGCTCAGAGTAATGTGCCGAACGTCAATGCGTATGCGCAGCAGAGTGCGTGTTAAAGAGCCGAGTTGTTGAGGCGAACTGAAGTGCCCCCCCGTTGACGGACATCTAATGGATGGATTAAGCCCACCCTTTGGAGGTCACTATGGAACGTCAGGTTCGTGCGCAATATACGGCCGATTACAAGGGGCAGGCCGTGTCACTGGCCGAGAGTCTCGGGGCGGCGAAGGCCGCTCGTAAGCTTGGGATTTCGATCAAGACGCTCGCCAATTGGATCCGTCTTGCGCGTGATGGAAGGGTCGTCAAGGACGGCAAACGCCGTCCGGTGAGTGATCTGGAAGCTGAAGTCGCGCGGCTGCGCGCCGAGAATACACGTAACCGGTAAATATCCGGCGTCTGGACTATGCGACTCGGGTGTGCAGGGCTGAGCGCAGCGGGTTCTCAGCGAAGTGCCGCTTCCAGAGACGCGGAGTGAGTTCGGCGACGCGTGAGGCGGGAT
>JAKBBE010000071.1 GCA_021826035.1 Pseudomonadota bacterium
GGTCGATATCCACTCGACGGCTGGGTGATCCGGATTCTCCGCGATCGCCTGCTCGCTGGCCAGATGCAGCGCGTTGTGCGGGTTTCGATCGCCGACGATGCCGATGGTGAGCCCTCTCTCGGCGCAGGCGTTGTGCTGCATGGAACGCTCCAAGGTCCGATCCGGTTTTCGGAAACCAGTCTGCATCGAATAATCCATCAGGTCCAGCTACAATAATTGGATGAAATCATTCAGGCGCGACTTAAGTATCGACGTGCGTCGCCTGAGGCTCCTCCGCGAGCTGCGGACGCACTCGACCATCGGCGCCACGGCACGCGCATTACACTTAACGCCCTCGGCCGTCTCACAACAGATCGCCGGGTTGAGTCGCGATCTCGGTTTCCCCATGCTGACGCCGCGCGGCCGCGGCGTGCGGCTCACACCACAGGCAGAACTGCTGCTCGAGCACGCCGCACTCATCGACGCACAGCTGGAGAGGGCCCGTGCGGACCTTTCCGCGATGGAACAGGGACTCGTCGGCCGGGTAGCCATCGGTGCGTTCGCCACGGCGATCTCGGGCCTTGTAGCCCCCGCAGTGCTGCACCTTCGGCGCCAGTGTCCGAGACTTCGTCCTTGGATCGAGGAGATCGATGCACCGGAGTGCTTCACGCGCTTGGACCGCGGCGATCTCGATCTAGTGATCACCGTCGACTTCGAGTCCGGCCCACACCGAGACGATGTACGCTATCACCGCTGCGAGTTGCTTGACGATCCATTGCTGGTGGCGCTTTGCCAGCATCATGCGCTAGCTTCCCGCGAGAGCATCGATCTGCGCGACCTGGCGCGTGAGCGCTGGATCATCGGTGCTGCGCGCGGACCGTGTCGTGAAGCAGGTCTCGCGGCTTGCGCCGCAGCGGGCTTCAATCCCGACGTGGCGCACCGCGTCAACGACTGGGCAGCGCTCATTCGGTTGACCGCAGCCGACTGCGGGGTGGCATTGATTCCACGGCTGGCGCTCAACACCAGCAGCCTCCGCGGTGTCGTGGTACGACCGGTCCACGGGCTCGCGCATCCCAGTCGACACATCTACGCCGCAGTTCGCGCCGGTGCTGAGAACTCGCCAACATTGACGCCTTTGCTGTCCGCACTGCAGGCGAACGCTGCAGCGCTCTTACGCGCGCCGCATCGATCCGCACGCTCACAGAGATCCTGATTGACGATACACGCTTCATCCGGGCGGATACGTGCGGGTCGTCCCTGATGCCCCACTCGCGAGGCGCGAGCGACCTTCTCCCGACCCCGCCGCTTTACGATCTGATGAAACACATCGGGGCGGAGGGCCGAAGTAATCGATTAGGCGGAGTTCGCGGGACACGCGCGACCTACTCCTGCGCCCACCCAGCGAATCCTCCGCGCCATCCGCCGTCAACCGGACAACACTGATACAGAAAAGGCGCACGCGGGTGCATGCGCCTTTCCCTGTCAAATCGAGCGGACGGACGCTGGATTCTGGCGATTTGCCTCGCGACGGCGGCGTAGCGCGAATCCGATCGCACCCATTCCCGCGAGTCCCGCGGCGAGCAGACCAAAGCTCGATGGCTCCGGTACGCTCGTGCAGACCTGACCAGACTCGCACGCCGGCGGCAGACCCGCCTGAGCATAGGCCAGAATGTCGACGCCATTCCCGCCTGAGCCCGTGATATCACCGTTTGTCGAGAGGTCCGAAAACGTCCCCAAACCGCCACTGTCGGTATACCAGAACGATAGCGTGTACGAGTTTCCGATAGTGGTGTTGACGGCTTGATCAATGGCGTCGTACGCCTGCACCGAGCCGTCGACCCAGCAGCTGCCCGACGCAAACTGAGAGCAACCTTCGATTTGCCCTTGCGCACCAGCCCCGTACACGTTCGCGTAATTCCAGCCGTTCGGTACGCTTGAATTTCCGTACGGATCCGTGACGCTTACCGGGTCCGTGTAAGTCCCACCGGAGAAGTTTCCGTTCGTGAGCAGATTCCCACTGCTGGTCGTATTGTCGACCAGCGCGGCGTTCCCGAAATAAATGAACGCCGGGTCCTCGCGGAACGCGAAGGTGATTTGCGTGTTGCTGAGACCTGCCGTAAAGGTGACTGATTCCTGGACAGGTGTGCCGTGATTGACCGTCTGCGCGGGTGTTCCTGTTTCACCACCCCCCAAATCGAGGATGGCGCCGGCGGGCGGGGAATTATTGATGGCCGTGGCAAAGGCTGGTGCTGCAACGCACAGCAGCGCCACAGACAGCGATGCCATGGAGAGCTGGCGGACGACCCTGGAAGCCGCTCGCGAGCTATGACCGCTTCTCATGATTCTGTCCTCTGATTTACAAATTCATCCCGCGACTTGCCCCGTACGTCACCATCCCCTTAGAACGGTGAGCAGTACTTTTCAAGTGCTTCGACGTGACTAAAGCAATTCCCATGCCAGTTGTCGGTAATGTTGGAAACTCATGAAGTTACAGATAGTCAACGACGCGCATTCCAAGTGGTTGTAAAGTTCTCTGACATCGCTCCACATAACTGTGCTTTCGGCACGGCTGTAATCCCTGCGCTGATATGAGATTTGTCACAGGAACGTTCGTTTTGCCTAACGTGTTACAAAACTGACAATTGCCAAGGAAAGCAGCCGTCGGCTGTGCTGCGAGTGACCAACTCGTCAGGAGTTGGTAATGCGATCTTGCCCAGCGCATTGCTGATGAGCTAGATGACGTAAGTCATCGGCTTGATCTCGTTCGCCTTGTTGTTGCAAAAAGGCATCCCGACCGTGTGCCGGTTGAACGAATACTACTTTCCCTTGACGATGGCTCCTGGGAAGCGGGTCTGGTCGGAAATCACCATCTGCAGCGTACCGTTCGGTTCCACCACGTCGATGCGTTGAATGTCGATCGTCCCAAATATGTGTCTCTGACGAGCCATCGAGAAGGCCCATATAGCTATAACGACAAATGCGTGCGCGGAGACTGCACCATAGATTCTCCACGTGCGAAGCGCTCTTTCCATCTTCCACCGCTCTTTTCGGCTCGCCAATTTACGCACCGCGCGCCCGATATCCGCCCGATTGCCGAATTCCGTGACGCCTCAACAATGCAGCGGTCGGTGTTCTCAGGGAATGGTGGATTCTGTCTCGAAAGTCCAGTCGATCTGTGCGAGGCGCCGCGCCAAGACAGGCTCTGCGGCCAGTGCGGTAGCCGCGATTACCACAGAGACCGGCAGCAGCCAGAACTTAAGCCCGTGCGCCCCGAATCCCGTTGCAAGCAGCATGGCGGCAGACAATGCGGCGAGAGAATTCAATGCGAAATTCATTCCGCGGCCTCCGAGCTCTTTCCAGACCAGCGGAACCGCCACCAGGTAGCTGAGCCCGAAGATCAATGCCCCGATGGAGGCGCTGACGGCCAGGGTGGCCCCGTGAGAGTTCTTCATGAACCCGGTAAGAACAAGGAACGCTATGAAAGCAGTGCTTCCCGCAAGTTGTAGCGCGTTACGTCGATGGGCGCGAAACAGCGCCCGGGAGAATCCGACGCGTGTTCCGTGACGCCCCGCCAGATATAGGAACGGCCAGTCGCTGCGAATCATCAGCCACTTGCCGGTGGCGATGACGGCAACGAGCGGCAATTGCGTCAGAGCCATCACAACGCTTTGATGCACCGCGCGCGCGAGCGGTTCGTGAAATGTCCTGATCAGGATTCCGAATCCGAGCAAAAACGCCATGACCGCTGTGAAGTACAGTATCCATCCCACCGGCCCGAACGGCGTGATCAGCGTACGGGGGAGCACATCTTCCTGCCAGCGCCTCGGTTGCCAGCGCATGCATTGCCAGACGGCGCGCAACGTTCCGGCTCGGGGGAGACGTGACGCCTGCCCTGCCCTCTGGTCACTCTGATGTTCCGAGGAGTCGATGTGCAGCAGCGCTCGCGCCGGAAAATAGCGAAGTTTGGCCGCCACGACTCCCGCCGTGGCGAGCAGAAGCGGTAGCGTGACCCACAACGGAGCGAACAGCAACCGCGCCATGCTGCTGGGGACCAGAAAGAACATCGACAGCGGCAGCAGCAGGAGCGCGAGTGTCACGCGCCTACGGCGCGAATGTCCGGTGGCTTGTGGAAATGCCATCCCCCCGATCATGGGGAGCGTAGCGAGCGACAGACTACCGAGGAGTGGCGCTCCCAGCACGATCAGCGGCATCGCGAGTGCGATTCCGGCGAGTAGCAATGCGATCAAGACCGCGCCGTATTCCGCCTCCAGGAACCCGGGTAGTGCCATTGAAATCTCAGTCATGACTTGCCGCCAGTAGTGCCGGGCGATGCACGAAGGCCCGAACAGCGCGAGCATCCACCACATCATCACGAACCCGGAGACGCCGTGATCGAATACCGCAGCCAGCCCGTGAGCGTGCACGAATTCGCGTTCGTGCGGGATCCGCAGACCGACCAGCAGGATGAATAGCGCACAGGAGATGGCATGCGGATTTTCGCGAGCCACTACCGCTCGGAAGTAATTGCCCAGCGCCGCGCGCGCCAGCCGCAGATTCACCGGGTCATCTCCAGGAACGCGGCCTCCAGATCCGGCTGCCGCACGACGACGGGCGCCCCTGCATGTTGAGCCGCGTGTGCAGCGGCCCTGTCATTCCAGCCATCGACCAGCAGTTCGCCGCGTGCCCGGTCATTGGCCAGAATGGTGAGCCCCTCCGGCAGAGCTTCGCGCGCAGCCTGGACCCAGCGCATGGTGGTCCGAAACCGTTCCATGGGAGTGTCATGCACGATCACGCCCCGCCGCATGAAAATCGCTCGGGTGGCGATTTTTTCCAGATCGGAGAGGATGTGGGAAGAAATCAGTGCGCTGCGGCCGTTCTCCCTGCAAAAACGGTCGATCAGTGTGATGAATTCGAGTCGGGCCTGCGGATCGAGGCTCGCGACCGGCTCATCGAGCACCAGAAAGTCCGGCTCATGCCGCATGGCGAGCAGGATGGCCAGACGCTGCTTCTGCCCGCCGGAGAGCGCTCGGACCCGCTGCGTCATATCGAGCGCAGCCCACTCGAGCAGCCACGGCGGGACCGGACCCGGCGCGCGGGCATAGAACCGGCCAAGATATTCGATCAGCTCCCCGACCTTGAACCATGTGAAGCCGTTCAGCGCCTGCGGAACGAATCCAATCCGGCCGAGCGTCGATGGACGCAGCTCCTCGGTCTGCTCCCCGAAGAGCCGCACGGTGCCGGCGCTCGGCAGCAGGAATCCGAGCAGACAGCCGATCAGCGTCGTCTTGCCGGCACCATTGGGTCCCAGGAGTCCGACAACCTCCCCCGCGCCAATGGTCAACGACACTCCCGCCAGCGCTTCATGAACTCCGTAGTTCTTACGCAGTCCCTCTACATCCACAAATGTCGCCACTCGCCTCTCCCGTATCCTATTCTTTGCGTTGTGCGCCGCCATCGGCTCTGGGATGCTCGATACGATAAAACATCCCCCTGTTGTCCTGCGAGATTTTTCGATCGGCCGCGACACGCCTGGTCCGCGGGCAAACCCTCTCTCCTCGGGACGACGAGGCTTACTCGGGCTGATAGACGGCAGCGAAGGTTCCGGAGGAAAATCGCCGTTGGCGCCTCGTATCACCTCAGCGCGCAAAGACCTACAATAGGCGTCACCGACACCAGACCACGCGAGGCCGATGTGGGTACCGAGAGAATGGAAGCCTTCAGCGACGGTGTGATTGCCATTCTGATCACCATCATGGTGCTCGATCTGAAAATTCCGCGGGACGCGGATTTACGAGCGCTGATTCCTGTGGCGCCCGTGCTGCTGACCTATGTGCTGAGCTTCATCTACCTCGGCATCTACTGGAACAACCACCACCATCTGCTGCGCGCGACGCATCGCGTGAGCGGGGGCATTCTCTGGGCGAATCTGCATCTGCTGTTCTGGCTCTCGCTCATTCCGTTCACCACCGGTTGGATGGGTGAGAACCGTTTTGCATCCGTTCCCACGGCGGCATACGGCCTGGTCCTCCTGATGGCGGCCGTCGCATGGTGGATCCTGCAGCAGCGGATCATTGCGACCCAGGGCGATGAGTCGATTCTGCGGCGGGCGATCGGTGGCGACTGGAAGGGCAGAGTCTCTCCCCTGCTCTATCTGCTCGCCATCGTACTGGCCGCCGAGGCGCGATGGGTCTCCCTCGGGCTGTACGCGCTGGTGGCGCTGCTGTGGCTCATTCCGGACCGGCGGATCGAGCGGGTGTTGCAGGCGTGAGCGGTCCGGATCGACCGGCAGCCGCCGCTCTGCGCGCGATCAGAGTCGCGCGCCGGCGCTGACTGACACTCTCGGGGTGAAATGGCCGACCGCCCGCACGAGCTCCGGATCGTCGCAGTGAAGGGAATTGATGCGCGGGCTGACCGCGTGGCTGGCCAGCAGCTCCTCAGGAGCCGTCCGCAGCAGCGCTTTCGCCTCGACCGGGGTTCCCCGCAGCCAGGTGTCGACGTCCTCGGCCGCAATGATCGCCGGCATCTCGCGCGTCGCGCTCTGAATGGACTCGATCGGCGCACAGGCCGGCACCGTCAGGATCGTACATCCCTCGATCACATCGCCGTCCTCGGTCTCGGTACGATCCCAAAGGCCCGCCACTGAGAACACGGCGCGATCGTGGGCGTGAACGAAATACGGCTGTCGATACCCCGCCGGGGTCAAGCGCCAGGTGTAGAACCCGGCGAATGGAAGAATGCAGCGTTGACTGTTGAGCCAGGGACCGCGAAAGAGCGGACTGTCCTGGAGAGAACCGACCGCGAGGCGCAGCCACAGTCCCGCCGACGTGTCGCCGTTGGCCCACGCCGGGGTCAGTCCCCAACGCATCATCACGGCCTCGGATTGACCGGCATGGAGCCGCACCGCTGGGACGTAGCGCGTCGGCGCCACGTTGAAGCTGGCTTCGAAACGCCACCACCGGCACTGCGGTGCAAGTTCGCGCTCCGCCAAACCCTGATCCGGCACTACATATCGCTCGCACATGGACGAACCATAGTCCATGCCGACCGCAGCGCCTGTGACGCATTGCACGAGTTGACTCACCGGTGCTTGCAGTTCGTCGCCCCGAACGGCACGAATCTGTCGGCAAACAGCGTCAACCCTCAATTTATTTACGACCGACCAACTGCCGTATCGGCGGCCCCGTGTCCGTGACCACCCGCCCGCCCTCGGCGCGTCCCCCCGGGACCGGTGCGGGCCCGATCCGAACCACGCTCCGCCCCCGCGGACGGGCGGCCCGCCGACGCCATGGCGGCCGAGGCACAGCCGACGGGCTCGTTCGCAGACGCACTCAGCGCGGTGGGCCGGTGCGCCGCGGCGATCAGGTGTTCCGCGCGCAGCGGCGGTGCAGTGCACGGGACGCAACCCCTCTGCAGCGCCGCGCAGACCGCTGGCGCCGGGGGTACGCTGTTCGCGCTGGCGACCGGGGCGTGCCACGCCGGCCGATCTATGTTTCCGAGCGAAACGTAGGACCGCTCCCTATAATTTTGGGCCGACTGTTGAACCCTCGCGCGAACCGTTCACACCCACGGTTCTGGGTGAGGTCCGTCGGACATTCAGCACGAGCCCGGGGTCTTCATCATGCCGCACGTTTCGCATGCACCCGCCGATCACTACAGTCCGGAACGCTCAGCTGTCACGGACCTCAATATCCGCCTGATCGCGCTGCGCCAGACCACACCATTTCTGCGGCGGCTGGCCGCGGGTGCGCATCTCGGCATCATCTCGGCCTGCACGGCGCTCATCGCGTACCTTCCGGCCCGGGCCCTCGGCCTGAGCGAGAGCTTCTGGAGCGCCATCACGGCAATTGCGGTCGTTCAGACGGAGTTCCGGGCCACCCAGTCGACCGCGCGCGATCAGTTCGTCGGGGCGGCGATTGGCGGCCTCTGCGCCATCGGCGCGCTGCTGGCCCTGGGCCATGATCTGGGCACGTACTCGATTGCCGTGATCCTCTCGGTGACCGTCTGCTGGCTGCTCAATATGGCCTCCGCGAGCCGTCTGGCGGGCATCACGGCGACGATCATTCTCCTGGTGCCCCACGGCGGAACCGCCGAGCAGATGCTGATCGCGCGCATCAGCGAAGTGGGCTGGGGCGTGTGCACCGGCGTCGGCACGGTATGGCTGGCGGCCCGGTTCCCCGCCGAGCGCTTGTTGCGATTTCGCGAGCGCCGCGAATGAGAGCGCCCTTCGAACGGGTGCCTCTTAAATCAGGATCTGCACATGCCGTATACCGATGCATCCCGCCGACTGATTGAGTGGCTCGGAATCGACTGGCCGATCATTCAGGCGCCGATGGCGGGAGTCTCCACGCCACAGATGGCCGCCGCGGTCTCGAACGCCGGCGGCCTCGGCTCGATCGGGGTCGGCGCGATGACCACCGCGGCCGCCGCGCAAGCGATCGACGCCTTTCGCGCTCGTTCGAGCCGCTCGCTCAACGTCAATGTCTTCTGTCACCGTCCCGCGCAGTCCGATCCGCCCCGTGAATCGGCGTGGCTCGATCGATTGCGACCACTGTTCACCGCGCAGCAGGCGCAGCCACCGGCTGCGCTCACCGAGATCTACACCAGCTTCACCGTCAATGAAGCGATGTTCACCACCCTGCTCGGCGCACGTCCAACGGTCGTGAGTTTTCATTTTGGTTTGCCACGCCCCGAGTGGATCCGCGCATTGCGCGCGGCGGGTATCGTGTTGTTCGCCACCGCCACCAGCCTCGCAGAGGCCAAGGCCAGCGTCGAGGCGGGGGTGCACGTCATCGTCGCCCAGGGGTACGAGGCGGGCGGTCATCGAGGCATCTTCGATCCCGACGGCCCCGATGATCAGCTCGGCACGGTGGCATTGACCCGGCTCCTCACGAGCGCACTCACCGTTCCCATCATTGCCGCCGGAGGCATCATGGACGGCTGGGGCATTGCCGCGGTGCTCAAGCTCGGCGCCGCTGCGGCCCAGATGGGAACCGCATTCTTGGCGACGGACGAGTCTGCGGCAGACGCCGCCTACCGCAACGCACTGTGCAGCGATGCCGCCTACCATACCGTCATGACCCGGGCGATTTCCGGCCGCCCGGCGCGCGCCCTCGCCAACCGGTTCACGGCTTGGGGGACGCAGGTTCGGGCCGACGAGGTGCCGGCGTATCCGATCGCCTATGATGCAGGCAAGGCCTTGCACGCGGCGGCACAGGCGGCCGGTGAGTCCGGCTTCGCCGCTCAGTGGGCCGGTCAGGGGGCGCCGCTGGCGCGGAAGCTCGGCGCCGGGGCGCTCGTCACCGAATGGGTGCGCGAACTGTCAGGCAGCTGAGCGCGGCCCCCCGCGGCGGTTACTGCAAATGAAACTGCGTACACCACTGCGAGAGCACGTGGGCGAAGCAGTCTGATTTCACTTGACTCGCCCAGGACGGCACGCTGCCGCTCGGGATCGGCAGAATCAGATCGAGCAGAACGTCGCCGGTCTGCTGCAGTGCCGGCAGGAGGCGTGCGGACAGTGCGGTCGGGTGCGCCCGGGGATTCTTCGCGGCCACCGCCTGCGGTACCGGTGGACCGTGCACCAGAGTCTCACTCAGCGCCGGGGGATGGCTCGTCGTTCGCGGCGGCGTTGCGCATCCGCTCAGGCCGCCGAGCAACAGTCCGACCACGAGCAGTGCGAGCCGCCGGCGACCCGTCGCTTCTTGCCTGTTGATGCGCATCCGTTCACCTCCGGCAGCATTCTGCCCGCCGACACCGGCAGTTCCACCCCACCCGTGCGGCAGCCAAGCTCGAGCATCAGCCACACCGCGGCGCAACCGCTGCGGGTCGGTTCGATAGTACACCCGCAACGCGGTGCCGAGACACCGTGAGCGGGATCGGGACTGCCTTTCCCGCGTACGCCGCCTGGTGCATCATCCGCCTGGCGGTTAGATCCACAGCCACCCCGGAGGATCCTGTCATGACGCCAATGACGACGACACTCACGCCCGCGACGCAGTTGGCACAGTCGCAGCCGCTGCATTTCCCCAATGAGAGCGCCGAATATCGCGCTCAGCGCACCGAGCTGTTGGCCGAGGAGATCGAGCTGCGCCGGCACATCGAGCGCGTTGCGGCGATGCGTCGGGCGCTTCCCCCGGGAGGAACCGTGCACGGCGATTACCGCTTTCAGGGTGAGGAGGGAGAGACGGATTTCGCCGGACTGTTCCGCGGTCAGCAAACCCTGGTCGCCTACAGCTACATGTTCGGCCCGCAGCGCGCACGACCCTGCCCGATGTGCACGAACCTCCTCGGTGCCTGGGAGGGAAACGCCGCAGACATCGCTCAGCAGGTCTCGCTCGTCGTGATCGCCCGTTCGCCGATCGAGCGCCTGGTGGCCTGGAAGCAGGCCCGTGGCTGGCGCCATCTGCGTCTGTATTCGGATCTCACCGGCGCCTACTCGCGGGACTACTTCGCCGTGCTGCCCGACGGCGAGGACATTCCGGCCTTGAACGTCTTCACCCGCCGCGATGGCACGCTGCGCCACTTCTGGTCCGGTGAGATGACCTCCGCCACTGCCGATCCGGGCCAGGATGCGCGCGGTGCGCCAGATCCGGCACCGCTGTGGATGGTGCTCGACTGCACGCCGGAGGGCCGCCCGGCCCACTGGTATCCCAAGCTCGATTACGCGTGACCCACGCGGGCAATGCCGATCGCTGCCGGAGGGGACGCGCCGGCCCCAGACGGCCGGCCGCGTCCCCTCGAGCTCAGCGCCGCAGCGCCGCCAGATCGTTCTTCGGCGATGGCGCGACCTCCCAGCCACCGCCGAGCGCCTGGTAGACCGCGACCAGACTGGTGGCAGTCTCCATCCGATCCGCAGCGAGCGCGTCCTCGGCCTGCAGCTCGGTGCGCTCGGCATCGAGCACCGCCAGGAACCCGACCATGCCGCCGCGGTAGCGCACGGTCGCCAGGTGCGCCGCGAGCGCGCTGGCGTTGGCCGCGTCGGCGGCGTTGCGCTGCTGGGCCAAATCCCGCGCATGCGTCACCAGCGCATCCTCGCTCTGCTCGAGCGCGTGCAGCACGGTGCGCCGGTACTCATCGAGCGCCACGACCTCCCCGGCCCGCGCGCGGGCGATCTCCTCGTGCACGCGCCCGAGATCGAAGGCCGCCCAGCTGATTCCCGGACCGATCGAATACGCCCGGGCCGCCGAGGCACCCAGACCCGACAAGGACACCGCGCTGTAGCCGATGCTGCCGGTGAAGGTCACCTTCGGGAACAAGTCGGCGATCGCCACGCCGACCAGATCCGTGGATTCCTCCAGGTTCAACTCCGCCGCCCGAATGTCCGGCCGCCGGCGCAGCATCTGCGCCGGGCTGCCCACCGGCACGATGTGCGGCAGATGCGGCAGCGGGTGGGGCTCGCGCAGCAGCGCATCGAGCGCATCGGGCGGGCGGCCGAGGAGCACGCTCAGACGATGCATCGAGCGACTCACCGTCGCCTGCAGCGGTGAGATGCTCGCCAGCGTCGTGCTCAGCTGGGCCTGCGCTCGCGCCACGTCCAGTTCGGTGCCGCTGCCGGCGTTCAGCTGCGCCCGCGTCAGTTCGAGTGCCTGCTGTTCGATGCGCACGTTGGCGCGGGCCACTGCGAGCTCGCTCTGCTCGCCCCTGAGCTCGAAGTAATTGCGCGCCACCGCCGCGATCACCGACACCTGTGCATCGTGCAGATTCGCGACCCGGCGCTCGAGCGCCGCGTTGCGCGCCTCGATGCCGCGACGAACACCGCCAAAGAAGTCGAGCTCCCAGACGGCATCGAAGCCTGCGTTGTAGGCGCTGGTGGAATACGCCGTACCGAAGGGATTGGACGCCGCGGCCACCCGCTGCTTCGTGTAACCGCCGGCCGCCGTCACGGTCGGCGCCAGCTGAAAGAGCGACTCGTCGCGCAAGGCGCGCGACTGCATCAGCCGGCCGAGCGCGATGCGCAAGCTGTAGTTGGTGCGCAGCGAGGTCCGTATCAGCCGATCGAGAGTCGGGTCCTGGAACTGCTTCCAGAACGCCACCTCGATGTGCTGGTTCGAATACGGGCCGGACGCACCCGCCGTGAACCGCGCCGCGAGCGCGGTCTTCGGGCGCACGTAGTTCGGTCCGACCACGCAGCCCGACAGCATCGCCAGCGCGAGGCCGACCGGCAGCAACATCCTCACACTGCGCCCGACCGAAGTCCGGAGTACCTGATCACGCATGATGGGGCTCCTGGGCGAGCAGCTTCGCTCGCGCCCTTCCTCTGTCGGTGATTCGTCGCACCAGCACATAAAACACCGGCGTCAGCAGCAGCCCGAAGAAGGTCACGCCGAGCATGCCGGAAAACACCACGGTGCCGAGTGCATGGCGAATTTCAGCACCCGCACCGCTCGCCAGCACCAGCGGTACGACGCCCATGATGAAAGCAAACGAGGTCATGAGAATCGGACGCAGCCGCAGGTGCGCAGCCTCGAGCACCGCCGTGACCGTGTCGCGCCCATGCTCCTCCTGCAGGTGCTTGGCAAACTCCACGATCAGGATGGCGTTCTTACAGGCCAGCCCCACCAGAACCACCAACCCCACCTGGGTGAAGATGTTGTTCGTGCCGTGATCGAGCCATACGCCGGTGATGGCCGCGAGCAGACACATCGGTACGATCAGGATGATCGCCAGCGGCAGGCTCAGGCTCTCGTACTGTGCGGCGAGCACCAGGAACACGAACAGCGCGCACAACGGGAAGACGATCTCGCTGGTATGGCCGGAGATCAGCTGCTGGTAGGACAGACCCGTCCACTCGAAATGCATGCCGCGCGGCAGCGTCCGGTGGAGAATCTGCGTCATCGCCGCCTGTGCCTGGCCGGAGCTGTATCCGGGCGCCGGCCCGCCGTTGATGTCGGCGGATCGGTAACCGTTGTAGCGCTGCACGATGTCCGGGCCGAACGTGCGCTGCACGGTGAGGACCGATCCGAGCGGCACCATCTGGCCGGCGGCATTTCGCGTCTGCAGCATCGAAATGTCGCTGATGTGCGAGCGATACGGCGCGTCGGCTTGCGCCAGTACCTCGTAAGTTCTGCCGAACCTGTTGAAATCGTTGATGTAATCCGAACCCAAATAGACCTGCAGGGTGCGGAAGACATCATCGAGGTTCACGTGCTCCTGCATCACTTTGGTGCGGTTGACGTTCACCTTCAGCTGCGGCACGTTGATCTGGTAGGTGCTGAACAGCCCGGCGAGCGCCGGATTCCGATAGCCCTGCTGCAGCGCCTTCTGCACCGCGTCGTAGAGCGCGGTCGAGCCCAGATCG
>JAKBBE010000072.1 GCA_021826035.1 Pseudomonadota bacterium
GACGTACAGCTGCAGCGAAGCCTGGCGTTGAACTTCGAGTGGACGTACCTGCCCGGTGGCAATGACGCCGGTCATTCCTACACCTCGAGCCTGTTCTCGGTCGGTGTGAACTACGCGTTCTGACCGGAACACCCGTCCCCGTCCGCAGCGCAGCACGAATTGCTGCGCTGCGGAGCGGGCGAACCGGGCGGGCCCGTTAAGCCCGCTCACGGCGCGACCACGCGCCATGCAAGAAGTCGCGATGAGGCGATCGCGGCATCCCGGGTCCCAGCACCCGGCTCGGAACATGCTCCCGCCCTGCGAGACCCGGTGGTCTCATGAACCGATCAGTCCGGGCGATACACGAGCATCCGCGCCACGCATCCGCTCCGCGCATGACATCCGCTAGCGGCGTCTGTCGTCGACGCACTCCCGAAGCGCAACCCGTCGGTCTCAGGCGCGGCTCACACCGCGCCCGAGACCACCGGACTCATTGCATTCCCCGACCGATCATTTGTCGAGGCCTTTGGGCATCCCGTTGAACTCGTGCGGCGGGATGTTTCCCGCCAAGTAGCGAACGAAGAAATCCCAGCAGCGACGCGTCACATAGGGCGTATGCGACCCGTAATGATGTTTCTCGTTCGGCACCACCAGCATGCTGAAGTTTTTATTCGCATTCATCAGCGCATTGACCATCAGAAAGGTATTGCTGGGCGGAACATTGTTGTCAATCGAGCCCGTGACCAGCATCAGGCGTCCCTTGAGATTCTTCGCCAGCAGCTCGCTCGCCTGATTGTCGTAGTTGGTCGTGCCATTCTTGTGCTTGATGAGCAAGCCCTGCCACTTCTCGCCCCAGCCGTAGTAATAGTCACGGTTGTCGTAATTGCCGCTCTCGGCCCAGCCGACCTTGAAGAAATTCGGGTAATGGAGCATCGCCGATACGGTGGCATTACCACCACCGGAGTGGCCCCAGATGCCGACGCGGTGAATGTCCATCCACGGGTGTCGCGCCGCCAGCTGCTTGATGGCGGCAATCTGATCCGGGATGGTGTCATCGCCCATGTCACCGTACCAATATCGCTGAAAACTCGCCGAACGATACGGTGTTCCCATGCCGTCCACGGCGACAACGATGAAACCGAGCTCGGCGAGTGCTTGGTTGCCCCCGTTCTCGGAGCGGAAGCTCCAGGTGGCGATCGATCCGATCTGCGGGCCCGGGTACACGAAGTCGATGACCGGGTACTTCTTGTCCGGGTTGAAATTGGTCGGCTCGTAGAGCATTCCGTAGAGCGTGGTCTTGCCATCCCGCGCCTTCACGGTGAACGGAACCGGCGGCACCCAGCCCATGGCCTTCAGCCTAGCAATATTGGTTCTCGCCACCGTGGCGATCACGTGCCCCGTCAGCGATGCGCACAACAGCGCGACCGGCGGGATTATCGGCGTGGAATAGGAGTCCACGAAGTACTTCCCGTCCGGTGCCATCGTCACAATGTGATCGGCGTTCTCAGGCGTGAGCAGCATCGTCTTGCCGGTGAAGAAATTCACCTTGAACAGCTGCCGGTAATAAGGGTTCATTCCGGCCGTGCGTCCGACACCCACATACCACAACGTGTCGCTCTTACGGTTGACGTAGGGCACCTGTATGACGTCGCCCCTTCCCCGCGTGATCGGGTGGAGCATCTTGCCGGTCTTCAGACTGTACAGGTACAGATTCATCCAGTTGTTCTGTTCGGTCGGCCAGATGATCACGCCCTTCTCGGGCAGATACTGCCAATCCGGTCGACCGTACCACCCTTGATAGTAGTCCTTAGCGGTGTATTCAAAGACCGTGCGTACCGCGCCCGTGGTCGCATCGGCAACCCGAAACCACTCGTGCTGATCGTTTCGCGACGTCGACACCAGCGCAAACGTTCTCCCATGCGGCGACCACTGCGCGTCGTTCCAACTACCCAATCGCTGCTCGGGCGCCATCCGCAGCGGCACGACCCTGTGCCTCACGATGTCGATCACCGCCGGGTGCACCATGAACACATGCTTATCGCCCGGCAACGGGTACGGCCACGTCTGCAGCGTCGGATGCCCGACCCGGGTCACAACCGTATACATATCTTTGACTTTCCGCTGGTCGATCCGAAACGCCACCATCTGCTGCGAATCCGGCGACCAGCGTACGACGGCGTCGCCGTCCTTCTTCATCCCGTAACCGTAATTCTTCACGCCATTCGTGGTCAGCTGCGTAGCCTTTCCGGTGGCAACGTCTCGAACCCAAAGGTTCCAATTGCGGATGAACACTCGCAACTTCTTGTTCGGTGCACGCGAATGCGCCACGTAATGAAATTTCACGTGCTTCGATGAGTCCTCTTTTCTCAACGTGCACACACCGGCTCCGGCGAGACTGCACCGGTAGTATTTCTTCCCGAGATGCACCTCGAGCAGACCATCTTCACTGTGATGAAAATCGAACCCGAATGCCGGCCACTTATTGGCATTCATTGGTTTGCCACGCGCCTTACCCAACGCCGCGGCCAATTTCTGCACATCGAACGCGGGCGACACTTTGCCGGTCACGGCGTCCATCTCCAGAATCTTGTCGCCCGCGACACCATGATCGCGATACCAGAAGTGGGTTGCGTCGAGCCACTTGACCCGCCGCACCTCGTGATCGACCCGCGGGTCGACGAAATGCCCAACCAAAGGATCAGTGCTGTCGAGGAGAAATTTCGCGGCCCGCGCGTAATCCGCGTCGGTGAGTTGCCGCGCATGAACGAGCATCGGCGCCGCTGCCGCAAACGCAGCCGCTGCCACCAGAGTGAAACGAATCGATTTCATGCGCAGCAGACCTTGTGATGACCGAAGTTTCTTGTGATCGACACGACGCTGTTCGGCGCCGTGGCCGCCGGGAATGAACCCGAATCGTTGCCAGAGCTTACTGGAAACGAAGATGTTGGAACAGAGGATATCCGCCGCGTCGAGAGCGATCGAACTTCCTCCGCTATGATCTGCATCAGGGAGGGAATTATTCCCGCCCGCGCACTCAACGTCGAAGCGCGCAAACATCCAAAAATATATTGACACATCCCGGCCTCACATGACCTACACCTCAACGTGGCGACTGAACGTGTCGTCGCATTTTGTGCTCTAATGTCACGTTGTTCGCTTGTTCAATCACGAGAGAGTGCCGCATGCCACGCCTGATTGCCCTGCCGTCTCTGTGCCTGCTGCTGGTGTCCGTGACCGCATTCGCCGCGCCCGCGAAGCCCACCAAGACACCGTTCGTGCCGATACCCAAGGAACGCGCGGTCAGCACCCAGCACAGCGTGATGATCGGCGGCCAGACAATTCACTACACCGCCACCGCCGGCACGATACTGTTGCGCAACAAGGCCAATCAGCCGGTTGGGAGCATGTTTTACGTCGCTTATACCGAGAACGGCGTCCGCAATCCCGCCGATCGTCCGGTGACGTTCCTCTACAACGGAGGTCCCGGCGCATCCTCCGATTGGATTCAGATGGGTGGTCTCGGTCCGTACCGCGTGAACATGACGAACGGCAAAGCAACGCCGCCGGCACCCTATTCGATCACGCCGAGTCGCTACAGCCTACTTAACAAGTCCGACCTGGTCTTCATTGACGCGATTGGAACCGGCTACAGCCGCGTCGTGGGCAAGGGCACGGGCAAGATGTTCTGGGGCGTTGATCAGGACGTGAAGTCCTTCGGCCAGTTCATTTACCGGTATTTGAAGAAATACAACCGGTGGCAGTCGCCGAAATTTCTGTACGGGGAGAGCTACGGAACGACACGTTCGGCAGCGCTCGCCGACTATCTCCAGAATCAAGGCATCGCGCTCAATGGAGTCATCCTGCAGTCGTCGGTCCTGAACTACTTTGATTGGATGCCGGGCTCGGACAACAAGTACGTCTTTTATCTGCCCTCGTATGCCGCGATTGCGTGGTATCACGACCGATTGGCGCGCAAGCCCGCGAGTCTGTCCGCGTTCGTACAGCAGGCTCGCGAATTCGCGGATGGACCGTACGCGCAGGCATTGCGCCAGGGCGATCGCCTGCCGAAGAATCAGCTCGATGCGCTCGCTCAACAGCTGCATCAATTCACGGGGCTGCCGGTCGAGTATCTCGAGCGCGCCCATCTGCGCGTCACGCCTGCGCATTTCCGCAAGCAACTGCTGCTTCCTGAGGGAGAGCATATCGGCCGGTATGACGCCCGTTTCGCCGCCTCGGATAAGAGCGAGGTGAGTTCACGGAACTCGTTCGATCCGTCCAATCAATTCACCGGCGCACCGTTCACAGCCGCGTTCGAGTGGTACCTGCACAATGTCCTGAAGTACCACTCGGTCCGCATGTACAAGGAAGAGAGCAACCAGGCATTCAAGAAGTGGGATTGGAAACACGACCACCTGCCGATGCCGTACGTCGCGGGTAATCTGGCCTCAGCTCTGCGCAAGAATCCCTATCTGCGGGTGCTCTCGGAAAATGGCTATTTCGATCTCGCCACGCCGTTTCATGAGACTGAGTACGATTTGGATCACGCCATGCTGAGTTCGAAGCTGCGCAAGCACATCACATTCGCGTATTTCAAATCGGGACACATGATTTATCTGAATCCCAGCGCGCTGAAGGCGATGCACGCAGTCTTGAATCACTTCTACAGCAGTACTCTGAAGGCCGATCGGGTCGACGCTGCACATTAATTTCAGGAACAGACGCTCTTGCATCCGCCTCGGGTTGCGGGGTGGCACATCCCGTGCCGCCCCGCAACCCGATTGCGCGCACATTCCGCTGATTTGGACCCGCCCGCAGACGCCGGGGCGCACCGCGTCGCAATCCAAGCCCATCCACGCAAGTACCTCGAGCGGCCGCCTGCCGGAGCCATCCCCATCGCACGGGCCGGATGAGGCCGTCATCTCGGATTCCGCTGCCATGGCCTTGGGGCAACAGTGCTATGCGTTTGCGATCGCCCTGCTCTGCTCGTAGTGGCGTGCATGCACGTAGGATGAGTGTAGAGACATCCTGAGGCCCAGACCTCGCGACTGCCTCCGTACCTGAGCCGCCGACGCCCCATCCAGGATCACCGCGACGAACCTATTTGGACGGCGGCCGACGTAGCGACCCGCGCAGCGCTCGCATTGATCCAGTGCATCCGACGCGTAGCTGTATAGGTCAACCGGCCATGACCGTCGGGCTCGCCGACCGTGACTCACGATTGTCATAAATTGCGGATATCGTGGCGCGCAGCACCGTTTACACAGAAAGGTGCTGGTTTTCTACGACAGACGAGGCACTTCAAGCCTCTGCCGAGCAAGGGCCATGGGGTACCGAATACAAATGGACTTCCCGCGTCCACAGCACATGGAGAGCGCGGCGGTGATGTCCCCGCCGGCAAGTGTCCTGAGCGAAGCGCTCCTGCAGCACGCCCCTGCGAACCTGCAGGACCCCCTGTGGTCTAACCGAACATTCCCGGCGCATCCGGTGTACTCGCATCGCTCCCAAATGATTCACAGCACCCGCTCCGCGGACCCTCGCGATTGGATACTTTGCAGGGACGCGCGGCAAAGGCAGCAGGTGCGCCGACGTCGCAGCTGCCCAATAGCGCAGATCAACTGTCTGCGGGAGCAGACACTCGGCTCGGAGCCTGCTCCAAAATTCCGCTTCGAAATCCCGCGTTCGCCGCCATCGGCACGCCACGCGATTCACCGAGCCGCGGCGGGGCAGGAATACGGCGCGAATCCACTTCCCACGATCCGACGCTTCGGTATCCTATGACCCTCCCCTGCGCGCAGCCGATTTCGGCGATGACGTCGACGGTATCGCCGCGGGAGTCGATCCGACGAATCCCTGTTGAACCGAGCGGACCTGCCCGGCTTTCACGCCAGCCGCTCCCGCCCTATCGCGTCCATTGAAAGTCGAGAACCATGCGTTTCATTCAAATCCTCCGCAGCAGTGCTCCTATTCGAGTTTTTCTGGTCAGCGCCACGGTGATCCTGGGTGCGCTCGGGAGCGCACACGCTGCAAGCCTGCCGCAAATCGTGCACGCCCGTCAGGAACATTTCCGAATGCTCGGTCGAACCGCCAAGTCTCTGCGCGACCAGTTCGGCCGATCGCGCCTGAATTGGGCCGCGATCGGCAGCGACGCACAGGCGCTCGATCGTCTCGCCTCCGAGTTGCCGAGCTGGTTCCCGCCGGGCAGTGGCCAGGGGCATGGCGTGAAGACCCGGGCACGCGCAGTCATCTGGACGAACCCTCAGGCGTTCGCCCAGGCGGCACACATGCTGCTGTTCCGCGCGCAGGGCCTCACACAGGCCGCCGCACACCATGATCGGCGCGCATTGATGCTGAATGCCCGGGCGCTCGGTCACGCCTGCGGCAGCTGTCACAGCCGATTCCGCGCGCATAGCGGCTGGTGGTAACCCGTGGCTGATCAGATGCCGGCGGCTCGGCGGATCCGGGTCTGGGATCTGCCGACCCGGATCGCGCATTGGTCGATCGTGAGTCTATTCGCGGTCTGCTGGTGGACCGCGAAGAGCGATCACATGCAATGGCACCGCCTCGCCGGATACGGGATGCTCGCCGCCGTGTGGTTTCGACTCGCCTGGGGGTTCTGGGGCGGGGAGACCGCCCGGTTCGGGCACTTCGTACGAGGCCCCGGCACCACACTCCAGTACGTCCGCAAGCTCTTCGCGCGCGGCGACGACGCCGCTCCGGCGCCCATCGGCCACAATCCGCTCGGTGCCCTGAGCATTCTCGCCATGGTCGGTCTGCTGCTGACGCAAACGACGTTCGGCCTGTTCGCCGTCAATGTCGACGGTTTTGCCTCCGGGCCACTATCAAGATGGGTGTCCTACAGCGCTGGTCGTCGTTTCGCCCATTGGCATGGCGCGAATTTCAATCTGCTACTGGTGGTCGTTGCCATACACCTGACAGCCATCGGATTTTATCGCTGGGTCCGCAAAGAACGGCTGATCGCGGCGATGATCCATGGTCACAAGACGGTGAGCGCACCGATTCAGGAACCATACTTCGTACCCTGGTGGCGCGCCATCGCTCTGGCCATCGGCATCGGCCTCTGCGTAGCGCTCATCGCCAACATTCGCTCACTCGCGTAAAATTTCGCCTTCAGCGCTCGAGGGCCGGCGTCGAACGGAGAGCGCAGGGGCGTTGCCGGAAGCTGGGCCAACACCATTGCTGACGGCGCAGTCGTATCGGAAGCGCCACATCGCAATAGGGCATCGACATCGCATGGGCTCGTCACTACCCTCACCGCCCCGCGGCCCAGCATGATCACGACGAGAATTGACTTCGTAAATCCGCCGCTGCGCAGGCACCGCCGAGACGTCCGCGGTGAACACCAATGGCATTGCCAGCAACGCGTTCACCGGAGGGATGATCGGGTGAGATCGAGGTCGGACCTACGCTGTCAGACTCACGTCATCGCGAGATGAGGTTCGGACTGTGCCCCGCGGAGAACGCCGAACGCGTTCGCGACAGCTTTTTTAGTCGCAAAGCACATAGTGCCGGACATCTGTGCTGCGGATGACTGACATTGCAGCGCGACGTCACTGCCGGAGGCGTCCCTGCGGAACGTTCAAGAGTTGCTCTGATGCCTCTCAGAATCGGCCTCGTTGCGACGCAAGCGTCCGGCGGCCGGCAGATGCCAGCCGTGCTCGATGGCCATGTAGCGCAGCGCAAAGCATAGCAGTCCACCAACGATTGCCGTGGGCACCGGCGCAAGCGCAAGCCTCTGGCCTCCAACCGCCACTGCTGCTCCGGCGAGTGCCGCCAGCGCATAGAGATCCGCACGCAATACCGTAGGGATCTGGTTCACCAACACATCTCGCACCATGCCGCCACCGATACCCGTCAGCATGCCGAGCAGGGCCGCCATCACGGGATTCAGGCCATACACCAGTGCCTTCTGCGCGCCTGCCACCGCAAAAAACGCCAGACCGATTGCGTCAAACCAGAGCACCGGATTACTGAGCCGCGCAAGAAGTGGATACCAGAAGAAGACCACGAACCCCGCGAGAACGGACACTCCGAGGTACTTCCAATCAGCGAGCGCGGCCGGTGGCGTTGCTCCGATCAGAACGTCGCGGGTGATGCCGCCCGCATTGCCCGCAGCGAACGCCAGCACCATGATGCCGAAAATGTCGAGCTTGTGCTTAACCGCGGCGACTGCGCCACTGAGGGCAAATACGAACGTACCCCCGAGATCCAGGACCATCAGCAGAACATGTGTCACACGCATACGCTCCCCTTCGCGTTCATCGCCTGCCCTATGATGCGCTATCCGGCGCTCATAGCCTTCAGGCCGGCAACCACGCCAGTGTAGAGACCACCAACGCCTCCACGCCCGTTTCGAGAGTCGGATGGATCACCGGCAGAAATCGGGGATTGTGGTTCGTCGGGATTTCATTGATCCGATTCGCCGCCTTGGCCTTCGCGTAAGTTTCGGGATCGGTGCCGCCGACGAACCAGAAGACCGAAGGCGCCTTCCATTCAGCTCCGAACGACCCGAAGTCCTCGCTGGCCGTCGCCGGGCCGGTTTCCCTGACGCGGTCGGAGGAGAAATGCCGTCGGAAGGCCGCTGCGACCCGCTGACTTGCGTCCGGATCATTGACAGCGAGGGGGTACCGATCGAGCAACGTGATCTCTGGGGGCCGCGGCGCACCGGAGGCCGCCGCCTCGGCGTTGACGATCCGCTCGATGGCGGCAAGGACGCGCTTGCGCACATTTTCATCATAGGTCCGTACATTGAGCTTGATGATGGCCTCATCGGGAATGACATTTTCCTTCACACCAGCCTGAAGAGCGCCAATGGTGACGACGGCCGCCTCGGTAGCGGCCACCTCGCGCGACACAACGGTCTGCAGCCGCATGACCGTGGCGGCCGCCATCACGACGGGGTCAATGGCTGCCTGGGGCATTGAACCGTGGGCACCACGGCCAAAGAGCCTGATTTGGAGACTGTCCGCGGCGGAGGTAATCGGTCCGGCGCGACTGGCAACCGTACCCGCGGGGCCCACCATCACGTGCTGACCGAGGACCACATCGGGCTTGGGAAATCTCTCGAAGAGACCATCGTCGATCATCGCCTGCGCACCCTGCGCGGTCTCCTCCGCCGGTTGAAATACCACGAGCACCGTTCCGCGCCAGAATTTTCGGCCTTCGCCGAGCAGCGTCGCCGCCCCCACCAGCCACGCCACGTGCATGTCATGACCGCAGGCGTGCATCACCGGGACATCGTTCCCATCTGCGTCCTTCGCCTTGGCTGTGCTCGCATATGGAACGCCCGTCATTTCTTCGACGGGCAACGCATCCATGTCGGCGCGCAGCATGACCGTCGGCCCATCGCCATTTCGCAGGAGTCCGACGACACCGGTTTTCCCGACTGCGCTCGTTACTTCGTAGCCACTGGCACGCAGGCGCTTCGCCGCCAACGCCGCCGTGCGAGTCTCCTGCATCGAGAGCTCCGGGTGCGCATGTACGTCCCTGTAGAGGGCCTCGAGATCCGGAAGCAGATGCTCCAGATTTTCCAGCACTGACCTGGAACGTTCGGGAGATTCAACGCTCATGCGATTCCTCCTATACCGGGGCCGCGGAGCGTGCCCGTAGGTATGGCACGTGTACCACGGCATGTGAGATAGTTTAGTCCCGTTCGCGCGCCGCCGGCCGGTACACTGCAGTTCACCTGGACCAATCGATTCTGCACCGCACTCAAAGGCGCTTCTGGGGCGCTGCAACTGCCCGCCCAATCGTTCAATGATGCGTTTCTGTCCATACTCTGACTAGCGCGCAGACGCTACCAGCACTTTCGCCGCGCCACACCAACGAGTTCCGGGAGGCTATCAAAGCGCTCCTCCAGGCTGCCACGAGAACTTCCCACGAGAACCGCCGGTTCCGTACCATCCGCATGGTCATCTTGAGAGTTGCAGGCAAACTCGACGTCTCCCGCATCGACCTGAATGCCACCGCGCAGCAAAATCACGTCGGTTGACTCAGTAGAGAAGCGGGTCTCCGATGAAATAAGGCAAGCGCTACGGCAACGCGTACCAGGTCGAACGACCTCCGCCGTGGCGCACCAGGAGCCCCTGCTCGACCAGGCTGCTGAACGTGGCTTTCAGCGTGTTCGCACTGGCGCCGTATTCGCGCACCATGTCACGCGTCGCCACCCTTCCTAGAGTCCGGGCGTAGTCCAGAATCTTCGTCGCCAGATCGGACAACGTAACTGCAGACCTCTTCCGTTCAATCTTGATCGCCAGTCGATTCTTCTGCTGCTGCAATGCTCGCAGGAAACACAACAGCCAGGGCTGCCAGTTGGTGGTCGTGCCGTTCAGCGTGCTTTACGTCTGCCGCAGTGCCTGGAATACCGTCTCCATGACCGCGCCATAACTTGCCACCTGCTGCTCGTCGCGGGTGGCAAAGGACTGGATGTTCAGTCGACCCAGCAAGGTTTCCACCTCGCGGTCGGTGAGCCGGCTGCCTTCGATGCGCGTGGAAGATCCGATGCTTTCGACGGTGGCGATGCGCCGCAGGGCACTCAGCCGTTCGAGCGCGACGATGCCCAGCGCTCGCCAAGCGCGTTTGAACTCGTCCAGCTCCGATAGCAGTGCCAGGAGCTGGGGCCTGATCTCGCCGGTATCGATGTTGAACATACCCATTGATATACCGGATTACACCAGTTTCTACCGGATAGGCCATCGGAATACGCCTGAACGACCGGGGATACGGAGGCCACCGGTCTTTTTGACGGGACCACAGATCAGCTAAAATCGCGCGATCGGGCGTTCGTTACCCCATTAGCGCCGCAGCGTCGCGTTACGACAAACCGGTGCGCCGCCGGCGTATCACCCAGAAGGGTCGGCCGGTCATCGATCCGTTCAGCATCCAGTCCCAGTCATCGACGTCGCTCATGTCTCACCCCCGCGGCGTCCGTCGATAAGCCTCGCCGCCCAACGACCGCGCCAGTGGTCGCGCAGCGAACGAACCGGATCAGAAATTCTCTATTCCAGATGCCTATCCGGATCCATGCGCCCGTGCAAGACTCGGATGACATGAACAGTATCAGGCGTCAACGTGTAATAGACAGCGTGGCTGCCTACAAACAACACGCGGCATCCGTTACGCACGTAGTCGCGCTTCATCCCAATCTCGGGATTATTCGCGAGCTTCCTGATGCCGCTGTCCAACTCATCGAGATACCGGTCTGCCTGGAGCTCACCCCACTGCTCGAAAGAATATTGCCAGACATCGATCAGATCGCTCTCAGCTGATCCATGGACATGGATCGTGCGCATCACGAGTCGGATTTAGCACCGCGCCGGGCCTTCGATTTGATCTTGCGCATATCTAATTCGCCGGCGTCGCCGCTGCGCTCGCCGTCAAGCAAGGCCTTGCGAAGGCCCTCAATCTTGTGCTCGCGCTCCTCGAGAAGGCGCAGACTGGCGCGGACCACTTCGCTCGCGGACCCATAGCGTCCACTGGCGAGCTGCCGGTCGATAAAGCTCTCGAAATGATCGCCGAGATTGATACTGGTGGTCTTGCTCATCTGGGCCTCCGATTGATTACAATTTTATAGTAATTCTTGGTAGTAGGCCACGTGCCTCCGTCGCCGGGGCGGCCGGCGCGACTGCCGCGCCTTGCGCACCCTATGCGTAGGGTGTAATGCCAGATTTCGCCCTGAGTAATCGAAATTCTGTACGGCGATCGAGGCTCAAAAAGGGCAGTGAGATGCCAGCAATTTGCGCGTCGAGACCAGAAAAGTCCTGGGGGAAACCAACAGTAGATTTCGCTTCGCTTTTCGTACGAGCGAATGGGCCGCTGTTGATTGGGCCGGCGCAAGTAATTGATCTGGCGGAGAGAGAGGGATTCGAACCCTCGAAGGGCTTTTGACCCTTACACCCTTAGCAGGGGTGCGCCTTCGACCACTCGGCCATCTCTCCGCATTTCGCGAGGCGGGTATGCCGCAGGGCGGCTTGGGTCAGCATGCCTGCTGCCCTGTGCCCCGCGAACAGGGGGCGCATGATACTGGAAACGCCCCAAGATTGGGACTTCGAAGCGAACGGGGCGTGAGCGACCCCGGCCGTTCGTCGTAATCGGCGCACCGTACTGGATGAAAAACCGGTAGGCATCAGGGCACCGACCGCCACGCGGGCGGGACCTGATGGGCGCGGAGCGGGCGTCAGGGCACGAGAAGGGTTCGCCCGACTGTGGCCCGTCCGGCCGTCGGATCGATGCGCGCTGGAGCACCATCGACCCGGTCCGCGCGCATCCCGTGGTGCACCGATCGGAGCCGCGGGGAGCCGTTCACGCGCCAGTTCGCGTCATTGCTCAAAGCACAGTGTCGGGTACGTCCGCAGTCGCCGTCTCGCTCCCGGAGCCCGATTCCGGCCCGGAGTGCGACCCTGGGGCGTGTTGCTCCTTCTCCCGCTGGATGCGTCTGTAGATCTCCTCGCGGTGGACCGCGACGTCTTTCGGCGCCTGGATCCCAATCCGCACCTGGTTTCCCTTGACGCCGAGGACGGTGACCGAGACTTCGTCTCCGATCATCAGCGTCTCGCCTACTCTTCGGGTCAGTATGAGCATGGCTCGACCTCCTCGCGAACCACTGTACACCCTTTGGTTGCACCGGGAATCCGTGCAACCCGGCATATCAGCCCGCGAGACGGCCGCCCACCCAGTCCGCGACGGCCGCAAGCGCAGCCTCGAGCTCGGCAGGATTGGTGCCGCCCGCCTGAGCAAAATCCGCCCGTCCGCCGCCGCGGCCGCCGATGCGGGCGGCGACCGTACCCACCAGCTCACCGGCCTTGATGCGCGCCGTCTGGTCTGCGGTGACGCCGGCCACCAGCACCACCTTATCCGGCGCCTGCACGGAGGCGAGCACGATGACGGCGGACTTCAGCCGCTCCTTCAGCCCGTCGACCGCACTGCGCAGCGCCGCCGCGTCGGCGTCCGCCACCTGAGTGGCCAGCACCTTCACGCCGTGGATCTCGCGCGCACCGGCCGCCAGGTCAACGCCCTGGCCAGACGCGAGCCGGCCCTTCAGGGCGCGAACTTCGCGTTCCATCTGTTTGATGCGCTCGAGCGCCTCGCGCACCTTGTCCGTCACGTCCTCGCGCGATCCGCGCACGAGGTGCGCCAATTCCTTCAGCAGCGCTTCGTTCTG
>JAKBBE010000073.1 GCA_021826035.1 Pseudomonadota bacterium
AGGAATCCGTCGCGGCTTACCTGCGCCTGTTCGATGAGGCGCCGATCGAGCTGCGGCCGTTTCTCGCCGGCGTACAGAGATTCGCCGGCCGCCACCTCTCGATCATCCGCCGCTTCGGCCGCTTCCCGCACCGCAACCAAGCGCTCGGGCGCACCAGCACCCCGGAGGAACTCGCCTTCCTGCGCCACCCGGAGCGCTTCAGCCCCTGAGACCGGCCGCCGACACCGCGCCGCCACGCCTCATCCTGGTGCACTTCGGCGGTGCACCGAACCAAATTGATGCGGGGTTGCCGCGGCGGCTGCGCACCAGAGCGCCTCACCGCCGTCAGAGCGCGATGCGACGCTGGCACGCCTGTTGCATTGCCTCGAGCACCCGATGCTCTGATTGCCGCAATGATGCGCCTGTCCCGCCCCCCTCCGACCCGCAGCCTGCGGGTGTTCTGTGTCGCCGCGCGGCACCGCAGCTTCAAATTTGCGGCCGAAGAGTTGTATCTGACGCCCTCGGCGGTGAGCCATCAGATGAAGGAGCTGGAGGAAATCCTCGGCGCTCGGCTGTTCGAGCGCCGCCCGCGTTCACTCGAGCTGACGCGCGCCGGTGAGGCGCTGCTCGCGGACGTCGAACCGCTGCTCGAGGCGCTCGATCGCAGTCTCGCGCAGGTTGCCCGTGGCGCGGCGCGGCGCAGCGTACGCATGGTGCTGCCGCCGTTGTTCGCCACCGAGCTGTTCATTCCGCGCCTCGGCGCATTTCGCGCGCTGCATCCGGACATCAACATCCAGATCGACTCGCACGATCCGCGTCCGCAGCTGCATCCGGCGAGCGCCGACGTGTCAGTCCTGCTCACCGACTCCCCGCCGCAGGGCCTGCAGTGCACGCGGCTGTTCACCCTATCGCTCACCGCGGCGTGCGCACCGCAGCTGCTGCCCGACGTGGCACGACTCGGCGGAGAATTGTTTCGGGAGCTGACGCTGATCCTGCACAAGGCCTCCGCTGGCGCGTGGAGCGCCTGGGCGCAGGAAGTGGGCATCGGGCCGCCGGAGCCGGCGAGCGTACTTGAGCTCGATGCCATGCACGCGGTCGTGCACGCCGCCGAACGCGGACTCGGCGTGGCGCTGGTGCCGACAGCGCACTGTGCGGAGCGTTTTCGCTGCGGGACACTCGTACCGATCTTCGCCGTCGATTTGCCCACGGCCGATGCGTTGTATCTGGTCAGCCGCACCAAGGACGCCGACAAATCCGACGTGCGCATGCTCGCGGCGTGGATCCTCGAGCAGTTCGGTGCGCCGTCGCAGGCGGCCTGATGTTGCTTGAGATGCGCTCATGCATACCGAAATTCTTTTCGTTTGTCGCCCCGGCACGTCCCTCCTATCCTTCACCTGCGCTCACCGAGCGCATGTCTCGGACACCAACCGACAGGAGAGTGAACATGACGCCACACAGCCGCACACTTCGCGCGTTGCCTCTGGCGCTGTACGCCGCGATGTCACTCGCGAGCACGACGACCGCCTGGGCGGATGCGCAACCCCAACCGTTCGTGCTCACCGCTTACGGAAGCGCGCCCGGTGGGGAGGATCTGCTGCGCGGACGCTATCCGGCAGCGGTGCAGCAACTGCGCGTCACCGGCAGAACTGCGCTCGAGCCGGCCGCGGTCAGCGCCAACAGCTGCGTCGCCTTCGCCATGACGCAACGCTGGCGCGCCGCGCAAGACGCCTGCGACGCAGCGGTCCGTGACGCACGTAATGCCCGCCTCAACGCGGCACCGTGGACGGAGTCGGCGACGATCAGCTCGGATCGGGCCTTGGCCGCGGCATACTCGGACCGCGCGGTGATGCGCTGGATGGACGGCGATGCGCACGGTGCGCACGTTGATCTCGAGCGTGCACGCAGTTTCGCGCCGCAAGCCCGGTTCGTCGTGAAAAATGTTCGGGCGCTTCGCGCCCATCCGAACGCAGTGCTCGCGCACGGCAGTTGACGGATCCGGGAGACGGGGCGGACTCTCCCCCCCTCATGAGGACGTCTCGTCTCCCGGAATCCACTTACTCCCCCGCGATACCGAACGGGTCCGGGAGACGGAACGCACGCTCACCCCCCCTCGAGCACGGTCCGTCTCCCGGAATCCACAGCGTACCGGGAAGACCACAACAGGGAGCAGGGAGCACAGGGAAGTTTTGCGGGTCCGGGGGACGAAGCGAGCCGTATTCCCCCCCTCACGGCCGAGCTTCGTCTCCCGTCGCCCCCGGGGCGAAATCCGGATCCGTCAAGCGCATCGACGTGACGGGACCGAACTCTGCGAGCTGTGCGGCGATGCGCTGCGCATCGCCGATCACCACCAGCGTTGAGGACTCCGGCCGTGGAAAGGTCTCGGCGATGACGGC
Organism: Pseudomonadota bacterium; assembly: GCA_021826035.1. Next base: position 2,373 of record JAKBBE010000073.1, read on the forward strand.
CGCTGCGAGCGTTGGATCGACCTCGGCGAGCCGCGCCGGGTACTCATCGATGTCCTCGGCGCCGAGTCCGAAGAATTCGAGATCCGCGAGCGCACCGGCCCAATCGGCCGCAGTCTCCAAGCCGAGCGCGTACTGCCCGAGCGTGTAGGCGCGCGCCGAGGCGAGCATCTGTTCGCTCACCCCGTCGCGATGCAGCCGCTCGAGGGCCTGCTGCGCGAGCCGGATGGCCGGTGCCGTACTGGCGGTGGCGACGAAGGAGCGTATCGCGAACTCTCCGGCCACCGTGCCGCGCATGAAGCTCGACCGCGCTCCGTAGGAAAGGCCCGATTTGATGCGCAGTTCCGCGTTGAGCAGCGAAGTGAAGCGTCCGCCGAACAGCGTGTTGACCAGATCGAGCGCGGCGCGGCGCGGGTATTGGCGCGCAACGCCCGCCGCGCCGATCCAGAAGTGACTCTGCGTGGCGCCGGGCGCATCGACCAACAGCACTCGCCGCTGCGCGGTGGTGCGCGCCGGCGGCAGCGTCGGACGCACCGCGGCGCGCGACCAGGTGGCCAACGCGCCGCGCACCGCCGCCTCGGCCCGCCGAGTATCCAGATCGCCGGCGAGCACCACGATCAGCCGGTCGGCGCCGAACTGTGTCCGGTAGTAGGCGCGAGCGTCGTCGTGTGTGACCTGCGCCAGCGAGCGCTCGCTGCCGTACACGGGCAGCGCATAGGGGTGGTCGCCGAACAGCATCGCTCGGCCATACGCATCGAGCAATTCCGCCGGCTCGGAGTCCTTCACGGCCTTGATGAACTCGATTTGCCGCACGCGCAGCTGCTCGAATTCCTCGGCCGCCAGCTGGGGTGCACGCAGCGTCGCGGCGAGCAACTCGAGCATCAGGTCCTGATCGCGGGCGAGAAACTGGCTGCGCACCGCGATCGCCTCCGGTCCGGCCACGGCGCTGAAGCTGCCGCCGGCACCCTCGAGAGTTTCGGCGAACGCGTAGGCATTGCGCGGCCCGGCGCCCTTCTCAAGCAGCGCCGCGACCAGCGAGGCGACCCCGGGGCGCGCTGGCGGATCGGCCGCACTGCCGCCGCGCAGCAACACCTGTCCGGCGATCAGCGGCACCTCGCGGCGCGGCAGCAGGATCAGCGTCGCCCCGTTGTCGAGAACGAGGCGTTCGTGCTTCGGCACACCCACCATCAGCGCTCGATTCGCGAGCGTGCCCCGAGTGGCACCAACATGCCAACGGTGCGCCGTTGCGGCGCAAGAATGTCGGCGGCCACCGCCTGCACCTGTTGCGGCGTGACGGCCGCCAGGCGCTGCGGCTCGGCGAACAGATCCCACCAGCGGCCATGGAACACCGCGTACTCCCCGAGCAGGTGCGCCTTGCCGTCGATGGTCGCCAGCCGCTTCCAGAACCCCACGATCGCCAGATTGCGGGCGCGCTCGAGCTCGGTGGGGCTGACTCCCAACTCGGTGATACGCGCGAGTTCTGCATCGAGCGCCACGAGCGCCTGCTGCGGTTCGATGGATTGCGGCAAGGTGAGCGACAGCCACAGCAATCCCGGATCGAAACCCTCCTGCCAGTGTCCACCCACCTCGATGGCCATGCGCTGCTCCTCGACCAGCGCACGGTGCAGACGCGAAGCGTTGCCTTCCATCAGCACCGACATCAGCAGATGGACGGCGCTCGCACGCTCATCGGTGGCGGATGGCGCCTTATAGGCGCACTGCAGCAGAGGCGTCTGCACTTTGCGGCGCACGATGATGCGCCGCTCTTCGAGCTGCGGCGGCTCGCGCTCGTGCACCGCCTCGGGTGGTGCTTGCGCGGCAATCGGTTCGAAATAGCGCTGCACCAGACGCAGCGCCGCGTGCGGATCGAGGTCCCCGGCGAGCGTCAGCGTCAGGTTGTTGGGGGCGTAGTAGGTCCGGTAGAACGCCTGCAGATCCTCCAGTCGCCAAGCGCGGATGTCCTGCGGCCAGCCGATCGTCGGGAAGCGGTACGGATGTACGCTGAAGGCCTCCGCCTGCACCCGCTCGGAGAGCAGCCCGTGATTGTTGTCCTCGACGCGCAGCCGGCGCTCGGAGGCCACGACGCCACGCTCGCTTTCGATCATCTCCGGCAGAAACGCAAGATGGGCGACCCGGTCGGCCTCGAGCTCCAACACCAGCTCGAGCGCGCTCGAGGGGAACCAGTCCTCGTAGACGGTGACATCATCGCTGGTGAACGCATTGTTGGCGCCGCCCTGCGCCTCCATCAGCCGGTCGAACTCCCCCGGCGCGCGGGTCTGCGTGCCGTTGAACATCATGTGCTCGAAAAAATGGGCCAGGCCCGTGATGCCAGGCCGCTCGTTGCGACTGCCCGCCCGCACCCACAGGTTCAGAGCGACATTGGGAATGTGGTGTACCGGCCAGACGATCACCTGCATCCCGTTGGCGAGCGTGTGCGCCAGCACCCCATCGCCGCCCGCCGGCGCCGGGTTGCGCAGCACGGGGGAACTCGCAAGGGCAGTTCGTCTCATGGCCGCAGTGTACGCCCCGCTCCGGCGGGTGCGCCCGCGCCGCGGCCGTCTACGTCCTCCGGAGGACGCGCGGCTCTGCCCGTCGGGGGATCGCGGCGGGGCCGGACACGGCCAGGCTCACGCTCACGTCAGCTCTTCGGTCCCCGTCCCGGCCGTCGCCGGGCGGGCTGGCGTGGCCGTCAGCTCCGCGACGATGCGCCGCTCCGCCCACGTGGGCCCGGTCAGGCGGTCGAGAAATCCGCAATGCCCGCCTCGCGAGGTCAGCGCGACGCGCAGCCACGCCGGCCGCGCCAGGTGGCGCAGGTCCTGTGCCGGGATGATGGGATCGTCGAGTGAGGTGATCACCAGCGAGGTCGTCTCGAGCGTCGCGAGCCGCTCGCCGGTGATCGAGTAGCCGAGCAGATACTCATCGAGCGTCTCGAACTCGGTGTAGCGGCGGATCAACTCGTCAGTCAGGCGGCGCAGGTTGTTGATGCCGCGCAGCTCGCGCAGATCGTACTGGTGCGGCCAGACCGCCTCCTTCTTGCTCAGCGACCGCCACCACTTGCGGGCGAAGTAGCGCGCATAGCCGGTGAATCCTTCCTCGAGCGCACGCAACGTCTCGTGCGGATCGAGCACGGGCGAGACGGCCACGACGGACTGCAGATCGAGCCGCGCGCTGCGGGCCTGGGCGGCCGCGCGCAGCAGGAAATTCCCCCCGAGCGAGAAACCGACGAGGCGCAGCGGCTGCCCGGTGAGGCGCTGCACGGCGCGCAGAGCACCGCAGACTTCCGCGAGCCGGCAGGAGTGGAACAGGCCGGCGTTGAGGTGATGGGTCTCGCCGTGATCGCGCAGGTTGAGCCGAAACACGTCAAAGCCGCGCTCGTAGAGCTGTTGCGAGAGCGACAGGACGTAGAGCGACTCGGCGCTGCCTTCCCAGCCATGCAGCACCACGACCGGCGGGCCGCCCGGGGAGCCGCTTGAGCGCCAGCACTGCAGCCGCACCTCATCCCCGCAGTCGAGCAGAAGTTCGTGCTGGGCCGCCAGCAGGGGTTGCGCGCGGCGCACGATGGGGCCGCGCCGCAGAGCGACGCTCGCCAACATGGACTGCAGGTGGCGGTTGCGCAGCCACCAGGGCGGCTGAAAGTCATCCACCGGCACCTGCTGCTCGACTGGCGTCGGCATGACTACTTCCGATTCTGCGGCGTTCCGCGCTTCCGTCTGTATCACCTGCCGCCCCCGCCGGCCTCTGAACGATCGGGCGCGAGTGTAACGCAATCGACCGAAGCTGCGCTCGGGACGCCCCGCGACCCGAGCGCCAGCGCTAGGATTTGCGCGCGGTGGCGAGGAAAACCGAGTATTCGCGGCCGTGGTGCTCGAGGGTGCAGCAGTCCTGGACCGCGGCGTCCTGAAAGCCGGCCGCGACCAGCCACGAGCGCAGCGCGCTGCGCTCGAAGCCATGATGCACCGGCACGCCGGGGCCATGGAACGAACCGTCCTCGGTGTCGAGGTCCGCCAGACACACCCAGCCGCCGAGGTTGAGCATCGAGTGGAATGCGCCCAAGAGTCCCGGCACGTCCGCCACGTGATGCAGCGTCATCATGCTGAAAATGAGGTCGTAGTGCGTCGCGGGCAACGGATCGCGCGTCAGATCCAGGTCGATCACCCTCAGGTCGGAGGCCTCGGCGGCCGCAATCTTGCGCTCGGCGACGGCGCGCATGCCCGCGGAGCTGTCCGCCAGTGTGATCTGTCCGACCACCCCGCGCAGCGCGAACGACAACAAACCGGTGCCGGCCCCGTACTCCAATGCCGTCATCGCGGGGTGCAGTTCGACCGCGCGACGCACGGCCGCGGCCACCTGCTCGGCGCGCCGGACCTTCTGCGCGTCGTCCCACTGCTGCGCGCGTGCATCAAAATCGGTCAGTCGTGCTTCGGGCATCGGCAGAGCTCCTGCATCAGATGGTGCAGCGGTCGGAAGAGGGGCGGAATCTTTTCAGATGTGCCGGGCACCGTCTACCCGCCACGGCGCGTTTCCTGCGTTATGCTCGGTTCGCGGGCCCAACAGCCGGGCCGAACCAGGTGACCCCATGCACACGCCCCCTCCGCCTCATTGGAGCCGCACACGGCGAGGCACTGCGGCGTGAAGACCCTGATCCTATTGCGGCACGCCAAGTCCGACCATCCGCCCGGGCTCTCGGACCGGGACCGCCCGCTCGCCGCACGCGGCACGCTCGATGCGCCGCGCATGGGCCAACGGCTGCACGCGCGTGGCATCCGGATCGATAGGCTGATCTCGAGCCCGGCGGCACGTGCGCTCGCAACCGCACGACTCGTGGCCGCAGCGCTCGAGTACCCGCCGCGACGCATCAGGGTGGACGAGCGGCTCTATCCCGGGGATCTCGCCCAGCTGCTCGGCGTCATCCGCGCCCTCGAGGAGAGCGCACTTCAGGTGATGTTGGTGGCGCACAACCCGGGCCTCAGCGAGCTGGCGCAGCGGTGCGCGGCCCAGATCACACACCTGCCCACGTGTGCCGCGGCCGTGCTCGAGTACGATGGAGCGTGGGGTGAGTTCGCCGCAACCGGGTTGTCGCGCGTGACGCTCGAGACGCCGAAACGGAACTAGGCCGGCCTGCACAGCGCTCGATACAGCTCGGCGAGGCGGGCGGCCATGCTGGCCGAAGACCAGCCGCGCGCGTACGTACCGGCCTGATCGCTCAGTGTGCTGCGCAGGTCCGCGTCGCGCAGCACCTGCACCACCGCGGCGGCGAAGGGCGGCTCGCGCTCCTCGGCGATCAGCGCACCGCACGCCGGCGCGAGAATCGACTTCGTGCCCAAGTGCGCCGTGGACACGACCGCACAGCCCTGGGCGAGTGCCTCGAGCAGAACCAGCCCCTGCGTCTCGGTGCGTGAGGCGAACACGAACACCGACGCGGCCGCGTAACAGTCGAGCAGTGCGGTGTTGCGGTCGAGATAACCGACGAACCGGACGTCCTCCGTCAGGCCGAGCTGCTCGACGAGCTTGCGCAACGCCTCGCGCGCCGGCCCCTCGCCGGCAATGATCAGCATGGCCTCGGGAACGGACTGGCGCACGCGGGCAAAGACGCGGACCAGAAAATCGATGTTCTTCTCATGCGCGACTCGACCGACGTAGGTCACGAGCGGTCGATGCGCCGGCAGCTGCGCGAGCGCTCGAAAGCGCGGCGCGTTGCCCGGTTGAAAGCGGTCCGCGGGCAACCCGGTCGGGATGACGTGCACGGGGGTCTCCACCCCATAGTCGCGCAGCACCTGACGCAGCGGCTGCGACGGGGCGACCAGCGCCTGCACGTCGGAGCATTGAGAGCGGGTGAAGGCGCGCGCCAGCGTGCGCCCCACGGTCCGCGGCAGCACCGGCACGTAGTGATGCAGGTACTCCTCGAAGAATGTGTGGTAGGTGGCCAGACACGGAACGCGGCGGCGGCGCGCGGTGCGCACTCCCGCGTAGTGGGCCACGAACGGGGTGTGCACATGGACCAGATCGAACGGTTCGCGCTCGAGCTCGGCGAGCGTGCGGCACAGCGCGCCCCAGCGCATCCGCCGATCCTCCGGGTCGCCGGGCACCTTGCTGCTGGCGACGCGGACCACCGCCTGCTCCGCGCTCGCAGCTTCGCCCGTATAGCGCGGCGCCACGAGAACCGTCTCGACGCCGAGACGTTCGAGGTCGGCGCGAAAAGTGGCGATGGAAGTCGACACGCCGTTGACGCGCGGGAAGAAGACGTCGGAGACGAACAGCACTCGCATCAGGCGAGCGACACGCCCACCAGGCCGAGCGCCAGCCCGATGACCGCACCGGCAAGGACGTCCGTCGGATAGTGCAGGCCGAGCACGGTCCGCGATCCGGCGATGAGCAGCGTCAGCGGGATCAGCACCCAGCCGAGGGCCGGGAAATGCACGGTCGCCTGCACCGTGAAGCACACGGCATACAGCGTGTGTCCCGAGGGAAAGCTGTATCGATCCAGTGGCGCCATGGCCAGATCGATGTTCGCGTGGGTCATGAAGGGCCGCTCGCGCACCAGCGTGTGCTTGAGCCCCTTGTAGAGCCCCAGGCCGGCGATGCCGGTCAGGGCCATCACCAGCGCCGGCGCGACGGCGGTCCGGCCGTAGAGCAGGGGCAGGGTCAGAATCACCACGTACCAGATCAGCCCGTCGCCGAGTCGGCTGGCGATCTGGAAGATGCGCCGGGGCAGCGCAAACGCCGCACCCCGGTTCAACCGGCGACACAACGCGTATTCGGCGGCATCCGCGCGCGCGATCCACTCGGAGAGGGCGGGTGCTTTCATTGCGGCATCCGGGCGTGCACTATGCAGGTGCGAAATGGCTCGCCCGTGCAGGATCTGCGGCCACGACGTCCGCATGATGACAGTTTCGTGAAGATTTCGTTGCAGAGGGCATGCTGGGCGCTCGGACCGCTGGCGGCCGCCCTGGCGGTGCCGGCACATGCCGTCGACCAGGTCACGCTCACCGTATCGAGGCTGCAGACACCGCAGGCGCAGGTGCGTGGGGCGCAGGTGGTGATGCGCCTGGGGTCGGGAGGCCTCTCGGGCAGTCTGCGGGCCGCCTCGGTGCAGCTGACCCGCCCGGGCGCCCCGCCGCTGCACGGTGCCGTACTGCACTGCGCCACGGTCAGCCTCAGCGGACCGTATGCGTGCCGCGGCGGCCAGTTTGCGCTCCGAGCCGGCGCGTTCGGCGCGGTGCACGGGGACCTCGCGACGAGCTACGACGCCCGGACAGGCGCACTCACCGTCAGCGCCGCCCGCGTCGGGCTCGCGCACGGCGAGCTGCGCCTCGTGGCCGCGCTGCGCCCGGGCCGGTGGCAGGTGCGGATGAGCGCCACGGGGGTACAGCTCGCCGAAGCCGTACGCCTGGCGCACCCGTGGTTCACTCTGCCGTCGGGCGATTCGCTCAGCGGGCCGGTGAGTCTGGCGCTGCGCGCGGCCAATCGTCCGGCCCTGCATGCGCGCATCCGCCTGCGCAGTGGGGATCTGAACTTCAGCAATGCCGCGGGCACGGTCGTCTCGCAGCACGTGGCGGCGGCCCTGCACGGCGCCGTCACGGAACGCGGCGGCGCGCTGAGCGGTACTCTCGTGCTCGCCGGCTCACGCGGAGAGGCGCTCGCCGGTCCGCTGTATCTGGATCTGGCGGCCCATCCGCTCGCGCTGCACGTCACGGCCGCCCGGCGCGGGGCCGGCGTGCTCGAGATTTCACGCCTCACGCTGCATGAGCGCGGCGTCATCGATGCGGACGTGACGGCGCAGCTGGCGCTCACCCCCCGGCCGACGCTGATTGACGCGCAGGTGCAGCTCGCCCGGCTCGCCTTCCCGGGCGCCTATGCCAGCTTCATGCAAATGACCCTGGCCTCCGGCCCGCTCGGCTCGCTACGCACCCGAGGCTGGGCGAGCGGATCACTGCGCCTGCGTGCCGGACACATCGAGCGCATCGACGCGCTGCTGCACGGCATCGGCTTCAGCGATCCCACCGCGAGCCTGTCGATTGCCGGCCTCAACGGCGCCATCCACTGGGCGTCCGCCTCCGGCGTGGCGGTGGCGCACTCGCAGCTCAGCTGGCAGCACATCGGCCTGTACGGCCTCGCCGGCGGCGCGACGCACCTGACCTTCCTCACCTGGAGTCGCAACTTCGCACTGCTCGGCGGCAACGTGCGCGTGCCGGTGTTCGATGGCGCGATCCTCATCCATACGCTGGTGGGGCGCAATCTCGGCACGCCGCATGCGCAATTCGATTTCAATGCCGACCTGACCCCGATCAGCATGCCGGTCATGTGCAAGGCCTTTGGCTGGCCGATCATGAACGGGCATCTGTTCGCCCACATCCCCCTGGTGCAGTACCGCCATCACGTACTGAAGTTCAACGGCAACCTGGTCGCACATGTGTTCGACGGCGTGATCACCGGCAGCCACATCCGCCTCGACGATCCGCTCGGACAGTGGCCGCAGCTGTATGCCGATGTTGCGGCACGGGCGCTGGATCTGGGCATGGTGACCCATACGTTCGCGTTCGGCTCGATGACCGGACGGATCGATGCGGACATCACCGGACTGAAACTGTTCGACTGGTCGCCGGTGGCGTTCGATGCGCGCATCTACACCATGCCCGGCGACCACTCGAGCCACCTGATCAGCCAGAAGGCCGTCACGCGCATCGCCGGCCTCGGCGGCGGCGGGAGCGAGGTCGCCGCCGCGCTCGAATCCGGCGTCTTGCAGTTCTTCAAGACCTTCCACTACCGGCGCCTGGCCATCGGCTGCCGTCTGCGCAATGAGGTCTGCCACATGTCCGGGGTCGGCCCGGCGGACGACGGTGGATACTACCTGGTGCAAGGCAGTTGGATTCCGCGTCTGGACATCATCGGCAACGTCCAGCGGGTCAACTGGCCGCAGATGCTCGAGCAGATCACGCAGGGCATCAGCCACGGCGGCATGAAGATGAATTGAGCCCGTCCGGGCGGTAAAATGCGCACCACGCGGGGGTTTCCGCCGCGGCCGCTTGGCCCAGACCTTATGCAGCGTCACGTGCCAGAATATCCGCACGGTTCCATCGGAGAACGTCCATGCGATTAGCAACCCATCCCGCACCGCTCGAGCGCGCCTCGGCGCGCACCGCCCGCCTCGCTCTGATCCTCGCCGCGGCCGCGGCGCTCGCCAGCTGCGTCACGGTGAATGTGTATTTCCCGGCCGCCGCCGCCCAGAAGGCCGCCGATAAGATCATCCGCGCCGTCACCGGCAGCAACGGCAACGCAGCGCCACCGCCGGCCAGCCCGCAGAGCACCCCGTCGGCGGCGCCCCCGACCGCGGCCACCGTTCGTGCGCCGCACGGCGGATCGATCCTCGAGGCTCTGGCGGGCCGGCTGGTGATGGCGCTCGTGCCGGCGGCGCATGCGGCCGGACAGGCCGACCTCGACATCTCGACCCCGCAGATCCGCGCCATCGTCGCGGCCATGCATCAGCGCTTCGCGCAGCTCAAGCCGTACTTTCACGACGGCGTGATCGGCATCACCGCTGAAGGGGTCATCGCGATCCGCGACCAGAGCAGTGTCCCGCTGATGCAGCGGGCGCAGCTGGCGCACCTGGTGGCGCAGCAGAACCAGGATCTGTCGCAGCTGTACACGCAGATTGCCGATGCCAACGGCCATCCGGCCTGGGCCGGCAACATCCGCAGCACCTTCGCCAGCCGCTGGATCGCGCATGCCAAGCAGAACGGCTGGTACTACCGCGACAGCGGCGGCACCTGGGTCAAGGGCTGAGAGCGGTGCGGCGGCGGCTCCCGGCACGGGGACCGCCGCCGCACTGACTCATTCGCGGATCCCGGAACTGCGATCGAGCATCAGGACGGCGGTCGAGAACAGCGTCAGAATGGCGATGACCATGATCGTGAACGCGACCACGACCGGGACGTCAGATACCCCGAGGAATCCGAAGCGGAATGCGTTGACCATGTAGAGGATCGGGTCGACGAGCGAGAGGTGCTGCGCCCAGGCCGGCAGCTGAGCGATCGAGTAGAACACCCCGCCGAGGTAGATCAGCGGGGTCAGCACGAAGTTCGGGATGACGCTGATCTGATCGAAGTTCTTGGCGAACATCGCGTTGAGGAATCCACCGAGCGCGAAGGTCATCGAGGTCATCGCAGCGGCCGCCACCACGATCACCGGATGCGTGACCGGCAGGTGCGTGAAGAACAGCGTGACGATGCTGACCAGCAGACCGACCATGGCGCCGCGCAGCAATCCGCCGGCGACGTAACCTGAGACGATGATCCAGCTCGGCAGCGGCGAGACGAGCAGCTCCTCGATGTGCTTGCCGAATTTCGCGCCAAAGAACGACGAGACGACGTTGTTGTATGAATTGAGGATCACCGCCTGCATGATCAGCCCGGGCGCGATGTACGTCATGTAGCTGATGCCGTTCATCGGCCCGAGACGACTGCCGATCACGGCCCCGAAGATCAGGAAGTACAGCG
>JAKBBE010000074.1 GCA_021826035.1 Pseudomonadota bacterium
CGAGCGCGTTGTGGGGAACGTTCACCGGGGCGCTCATCGCCGGGTATCCCGGGGACCGATTCGGCGCACGCAACTGCCTGCGCGTCATCGCCGCGATGTACCTGCTCTCGGCGCTCGGCAGTTTCCTTGCACCGACGCTCGCGCTGTTCATCGCCGCGCGGGTGCTCGGTGGACTGGCGATCGGCGCCTCGACGGTGCTCGCGCCGACGTACCTTGCGGAGATTGCTCCGGCCGACCGGCGCGGCGCGCTGGTCGGGGTATTTCAACTGAACATCGTGTTCGGCATCCTGGTCGCCTACCTCAGCAACTATTTGATCGGAGTGCATCTGGGCGGTCCTGAGGCCTGGCGCTGGAAATTTCTGGTGGCAGTGTTCCCGGCGGCGCTGCTCGGCGCGCAGCTGTTTACCATTCCCAACAGTCCGCGCTGGCTCGCAGTGCGCGGGCGCCGTGACGAGGCGGCGGACGTGCTCGGGCGCATCGGCGTGCGTGACGTGACGGCGGAACTGAACAGTTACTCGCACGCCGATCGTCCGGCCTCCGGTGCGCTGGCGCGACTCTCGTGGCGGCGGCACGCGCGGCCGATGCTGCTCGCGATGGGCATTGCCGCCTTCAATCAGCTCTCCGGCATCAACGCCATTCTCTATTACCTCAACGACATCTTCGCCGCGGCCGGCTTCGGTCGTGTGTCGGCGGCCGGGCAGGCGGTGCTCATCGGTGCCACCAACCTCGTGTTCACCCTGCTCGCGCTCGCGGTGATCGACCGGTTCGGGCGGCGCACGCTGCTGCGGGTCGGCTCCCTCGGACTGATCGTCTCGCTCGCGGCCACCGCCTATATCGAGCTCTCCGGCGCGCACCAGCAGTGGCTGCTGTGGATGCTGGTGCTGTTCATCGCCTCGTTCGCGTTCTCCCAGGGGGCGGTCATCTGGGTGTACATCGCGGAGATCTTTCCGACCGAGGTGCGCTCGCGCGGTCAGGGCCTCGGTGCCTCCACGCACTGGTGCATGGACGCGCTCATCGCCACGTTCTTTCCCATCGCCGCGGCGTATTCGAAAGGCCTGCCGTTCGTCTTTTTCGCCGGGATGATGGTGGTGCAGCTGGTGGTGGTCACGCGGTACTTCCCCGAAACACGCCGGGTGCGCCTGGAGGATATGGAGAAGGCCCTTGGGCGGGCTTGAGCGGCGCGCCGTGCCGGCGGCGCTCGGCGCGCTGCTGCTGGTGTTCGGCGGGGCGACGGTGCGAGCGCACACCGCGCGGGGCGTCTCGGGATACAACCAGCAGTATCGTCCGCAGGTGCATTTCTCCCCGGCGCGCCACTGGATGAACGATCCGAACGGGCTGGTGTATTTCCACGGCTGGTACCACCTGTTCTTTCAGTACAACCCGTACGGCTCGCGCTGGGGCAACATGAGTTGGGGGCATGCCGTCAGCCGCGATCTGCTGCACTGGCAGCAGTGGCCGGTGGCCATCCCGCAGGGCCGCCGCTCGATGATCTTCTCCGGCAGCGTGGTCGTCGACCGGCACGACAGCAGTCACTTTGGCGTCGGCGCTCGTGCGCCGCTGGTGGCGATCTACACCGCCAATCCGCGCCGCGGACCGGGACCGCAGACCGAGAACCTCGCCTACAGTACCGATGGCGGGCACACCTGGCACAAGTACGCCGGCAACCCGGTGCTCGACATCGGTCTGCGCAATTTCCGCGACCCGAAGGTGTTCTGGTACGCGCCGCGGCGCGAGTGGATCATGGTGGTCTCGCGGGCCGCCGCCCGGGAAATCTCCTTCTACGCCTCGACGAATCTGAAGACCTGGCGGCACACCGGCGACTTCGGTCCCGCCGGCGATACGAGCGGCGTGTGGGAATGTCCGGATCTGGTGCGCCTGCCGGTGACCAATCGTCCCGGGCAGTTCCGCTGGGTGCTCAAGGTCGACGTCCAGCAGCACCGGCCGGGCACCGGCGGGGGGGGACAGGTGTTCGTCGGGCGCTTCGACGGATCGACGTTCCGGGCCTCGGCTCAGCCCCCGCAGGCGCTCGATCTGGGTGAGGACTATTACGCCAGCGCCTCCTGGTCGAACCTGCCGGGCGGCCCAGGGAACGTGATCACGATCGGTTGGATGGACAATTGGCTCTATGCCCAAGACACGCCGACCGCGCCCTGGCGGGGCGCCATGACGTTTCCGCGCCGCCTCTCGCTGCGCGCGCAGAACGGCCGCGACTGGCTGCTGCAGCGCCCGATCGCGGCATTGGCGCAGTTGCGTACCGCGCAGCGGTCATTCGGCAGCTTCGCCGCTCCGGCCGGCCGAACGCTGCTCACCGTGCCGCCGCGGGGCTCTGCGCATGAGATCCGAGCGCGGGTGCGGGTCGGGCGACGCGGCCGATTCGAGTTCACGATCGGTTCGCCGGACGGGCGAGACGTACGCATCGGGTACGCGGCGGCGAGCGGCCGGTTGACGGTCGTACGCTCCGGCCACTACGGATTCTCCCCGCGCTTCGATTCGCGCAACAGTGCGCCGCTGCCGGGCCGCCCGAGCGTCATCGAGCTGAACCTGATCATCGACCGCTCCTCCGTGGAGGCGTTCGTGGATCACGGCGAGCTCACCGTGGCGGAGCGGATGTTTCCGCGCGGCGGGGCGTACACGGTCCGCGTTCGCTCGAGCGGGGCGCGGGTCGAGCGGATGGACCTGTGGCGGCTGCGCGGGATCTGGCCGCGCCCCGCCCGGCCGTCACCCTCCGCAGGGCCCTCAGCGGCGCCGGCCCGGCTTGGGCTGAATCGAGCGCGGCATATCGAGGGTCTGCGGGCGCAGTGACTCCTGGTACGCTGCGGCAAAGGCCTCGACGAAGGTCGGCGGCAGATGATCGTCCGGGCGGTCGAGCAGACTGCGGTAAAACGCCGTGAACTGGCTCCAGTACTGCGCCGTATCGGCCTTGCCGCGGCCGCCGCGCGCGAACCGGGCCTCCAGCTCGGCCGGATCGAGACGCCCCAAGAACTCAATGAATGCGGCCCGCAGCGCTTGGGCGAGCGCCTGTTCGTGCGCCTTGATCTCATCGTGGCGCTCGCGCAGCCAGCGCACCGCATCGATCGCATGCGCCTCGTGCTGACCGAACAGCTCGAGCAGCAGCTCCTCGACGGTCAGCTGCCCGAGCGTCGGGCCTTCGGGCGGCGGGGAGGGCCGGATGCGGAAGCGCTCGCGGATCTGACCGCGTGAGCGCTCCAGGTCTTTCAGTCCGACCAGCGTCTCGCGCAGCAGCCGGCCGGCCAGATGCATCAGCGCCGGGGCCTGGGCGCCCAGCGGCTGCGGCTTCAGACCCGCCCCGCGACAGAAGGCCTGCCATTCCGAGCCATCGGTCGGGGTGGGTGTATCGTCTCGGGCCGCGGCGCGGGCCAGACGGGAGAGTCGGCGGGCCACCGTGTCATCCCCCGCCTCCGGGACTCTGGCGCCCGACGAGGCGGACGCCGAGGGATACGGTCCGGGTGCGGCCGCGCGGCCCTGCCCGAAGGCATTGCCCGGCTGCATCTCGCCGGTTCCCCCGCGCTCCACGGCCAGCAGATCCTCCAGGTCGAGCTCCGCGCCGATGTCCGTCTGGGCGCCGGTGAGCGGGCGGACCGCGAGGATGCGCGAGGGCAGCAGAGCGGCGGAGTCGCTGGTGGGCGAGTCCTCGAGCGATACGCCGATCTGGTACTCCCCGATGCGCAGCACGTCCCCGTCGCGCAGCCGATAGCCCTCCGGCCCCTGGCGGCCGAGCGGCTCGGCGGCATCATTCACGTAGATCCCGTTGGTGCTGATGTCCTCGAGGTAGAAGCGGCCCTCGCGCCAGGAGATCCGGGCGTGGTGAGCCGAGACGTAGCGGCGAGCGTCGGGCAGCACCCAGTCGTTGTCGGCCGAGCGGCCGATGGTGCCGCCGCCGGGGCCGATTTCGACGCTGTCGCGCCCCGCGAGCTGGCGACGCTGTCCGCTGATGACGCGCAGGCGAAGCGTCATGGTGATGAGATCCGCGATACCGGTGCTGTCACGTGTGCCCGTATCGCCAGGCGGCGGAGGATTCCGCGGCGCCGGGCGGCGATACCCTATAATGTGCGCCCCCCAAACTAGCAGCGTGCGTGCGCCAATCCATGGCAGCCAGTCACATTTTCCGCATCCTGTTCATCAATCAGGGCAAGGTCTATGAAGTCTATGCCCGCCAGGTGAACCATGGTGAGCTGTTCGGCTTCATCGAGGTGGAGGACCTGGTCTTCGGAGAACGCTCCTCGGTGGTGCTGGACCCGTCCGAGGAGCGCATCAAGGGTGAATTCTCCGGGGTGAAGCGCACCTTCCTGCCGCTGCATTCGGTGCTGCGCATCGACGAGGTGAAGAAGCAGGGCGTGAGCAAGATCACCACGCTCGAGGGTGGGGCCAACGTGGCCCAGTTCCCGATGCCGCTGTATTCGCCGCCGTCGGGCGAGAAGAAATAGTCCCGCCATGAATGACCCTGTGGTGCTGAGGCTGCCGGGGGCACCGGCGTTGTCCGGATTTCGCATCGAGAAGCTCCTCGAGCGGGTGCGGGCGCTGGAGCCGGCGGTGACGGGCCTCACGGCCCGTTTCGTGCATTTCGCGGCGCTCGAGCGCCCCCTGAGTGCGCCGGAGCGTGAGTGTCTGGCGCGGCTGCTCACCTACGGCCCGACCCTGGTGCCGGGGGAGCCCGGTGGTCAGGCGCTGCTCGTGGTGCCGCGCGCGGGCACGATTTCACCCTGGTCGAGCAAGGCGAGCGACATCGCCCACAATTGCGGCCTCACGGCCGTGCAGCGCATCGAGCGCGGCATCGAGTACCGGCTGTCCGCGCCCCAGCCGCTCGCGCCGGAGGCGCTGGTGCGTGTGGCCGCCGCCCTCTTCGACCGCATGACCGAAATGGCGCTGCCCGAGGCCGCCGAGGCCGGTCGGCTGTTTCATCACGCCCCGCCGCAGCCGCTGCGCCGAGTGGCGCTCGCCGGCGGGCGCGAGGCGCTCGAGCAGGCCAACCGCCAGATGGGACTCGCCCTCTCGGCCGATGAGATCCAGTACCTCCTGGAGAGCTTCGCGCAGCTCGGGCGCGATCCGAGCGATGCCGAACTGATGATGTTCGCGCAGGCGAACTCCGAGCACTGCCGCCACAAGATCTTCAACGCGCGCTGGGTGATCAACGGATGCGAGCAGACCGAGTCGCTGTTCGCCATGATCCGCTACACGCACGAGCGCCACCCCGAGGGCGTGCTCTCGGCCTACCGCGACAATGCCGCGGTGATCGAGGGGGCCGAGGGGCTGCGCTATTTTGCCGATCCGTCGAGCGGGGCGTACCGCACGAGCCGCGAGCCGATCGACATCCTGATGAAGGTGGAGACGCACAACCACCCGACCGCGATCTCGCCGTTTCCGGGCGCTGCGACCGGCTCGGGCGGGGAGATCCGCGACGAGGGCGCCACGGGGCGCGGGGCGAAGCCGAAGGCGGGACTCGCGGGCTTCTCGGTCTCGAATCTGCGCCTGCCCGGCTACGAGCGGCCCTGGGAGCAGCCGTTCGGCCGGCCTGGGCGCATCGCCTCGGCGCTCGACATCATGCTCGAGGCGCCGATCGGCGCCGCCTCGTTCAACAATGAGTTCGGGCGGCCGGCCATCTGCGGCTATTTCCGCACCTTCGAGCAGCACTGCGCGGGCGATGCGCCCGAACGCGTGCGCGGCTACCACAAGCCCATCATGATCGCCGGCGGACTCGGCAACGTGCGCCGGGCGCACGTCGAGAAGTGCGACATCCCCCCGGGTGCGCAGCTGCTCGTGCTCGGCGGTCCGGCGATGCTGATCGGTCTGGGCGGCGGGGCGGCCTCCTCGCTCGGCAGCGGCGCCTCCCATGCGCAGCTCGATTTCGCCTCGGTGCAGCGCGGCAACGCCGAGATCCAACGCCGCGCCCAGGAAGTGATCGACGGCTGCTGGGCGATGGGTGAGGCCAATCCCATTCTGCTGATCCACGACGTCGGGGCCGGCGGGCTGTCGAACGCCGTGCCGGAGGCTGTCGCGCACAGTCAGCGCGGTGCGCGCGTCGATCTGCGCGCGATCCCGAGTGCCGAGTCCGGCCTCTCGCCGCTCGAGCTGTGGTGCAACGAGGCGCAGGAGCGCTACGTGGTGCTGGTGACGGCTGCGGATCTGCCCGCGTTTCGCGCCATCGCCGAGCGCGAGCGTTGCCCGTTCGCCGTGATCGGCGAGCTCGACGATACCGGTCGGCTCACCGTGTGCGATCCGCTCCTCGGGGAGGATCCGGTGGACATGCCACTCGAGGTGCTGCTCGGCAAGCCGCCGCGCATGACTCGGGACGTGAAGAGTGTGGTGCCACCGCGCCGCTCGTTCGACACCGCGGGGCTCGATGTGCGTGAGGCGCTCTATCGGGTGTTGCGCCTGCCGGCGGTCGCCGACAAGACCTTCCTCATCACCATCGGCGACCGCACGGTCGGCGGGCTGATCAGCCGCGATCCGCTGGTCGGCCCCTGGCAGGTGCCGGTGAGCGACGTGGCGGTCACGATGGCCGATCACGCCGGCGTGCGCGGGGAGGCGATGGCGATCGGCGAGCGAACACCGGTGGCGGTGCTCGATGCGCCGGCCTCCGGGCGCCTGGCGGTGGCGGAGGCCATCACGAATATTCTGGCGGCCGACATCGAACGGCTGGGCGAGATCCGTCTCTCGGCGAACTGGATGGCCGCGTGCGGTGAGCCGGGCGAGGACGCGGCGCTCTACGAGACGGTCCGGGCCGTCGGCCGCGAGCTGTGTCCGGCGCTCGGCATCGCGATTCCGGTCGGCAAGGACTCCCTCTCGATGCGTACGCGCTGGAGCGAGGGCGGCCTCGAGAAGAGCGTGGTTGCGCCGGTGTCGCTCATCATCTCCGCGTTCGCGCCCGTGGGCGATGTGCGCAAGACCCTCACCCCGGCATTGCGGACCGATGCGCCGACGGCGCTGTGGCTGATCGATCTGGGACGGCAGCGGCTCGGCGGCTCGGCGCTCGCCCAGGTGTACGGCGCGATGGGCAGTGAACCGGCGGATCTCGATGATCCGCAGCCGCTGATCGGCCTCGCCGCCGCGCTGGCCGAGCTGCGGCGGGCGGGCCTGCCGCTCGCCTATCACGATCGATCCGATGGCGGACTCATCGTGACGCTGCTCGAGATGGCGTTTGCCGGCCACTGCGGTCTCGAGATCGAACTGCCCGCCGAGCGCGGTGAGCCGCTCGCGCAGCTATTCGCCGAGGAGCCCGGTGTCGTGCTGCAGATCGATGCCCGCCAGGAGAGCGCGTTGCACGCGGTGCTCGCGCGCCACGGCCTGAGCGAATACGCACGGCGGCTCGGCGCGCCGCAGCGCGCAATGCAGGTGCAGGTCCGGTGTGCTGGACGTGTGCTGCTCGATGAGTCCTGGCGGGACCTGCGTGCGGCGTGGTCGGAGACCTCCTGGCAGATGCGCCGGCTGCGCGATGACCCGAGGTGCGCGGATGAGGAATACGCCGCCCAGATCGACGAGCGCGATCCCGGCCTGACGGTCGATCTGCGCTTCGATCCTGAGGAGGATATTGCTGCGCCGTACATCGGCGGGACGACCCGCCCGCGGCTCGCGGTGCTGCGCGAGCAGGGCGTGAACAGCCACAACGAGACCGCGGCAATCTTCGAGCGTGCCGGGTTCGCGCCCTATGACGTGCACATGACCGACCTGATCGCGGGCCGGCACGCGCTGCGCGATTTTGTCGGTCTGGTGGCCTGCGGCGGGTTCTCCTACGGAGACGTGCTCGGCGCTGGAGAGGGGTGGGCGAAGTCGATTCTCTTCAACGAGCCGCTGCGCGAGCAGTTCCAGGCGTTCTTCGAGCGCCGTGACACCTTCGCGCTCGGCGTGTGCAATGGCTGCCAGATGTTCGCCGCGCTGCAGCGCATCATTCCGGGCACCGCGCACTGGCCGCGCTTCGTCACCAATCGCAGCGAGCAGTACGAGTCGCGCCTGACGCTGGTGGAGATCCTCGAGTCCCCTTCGGTCCTGCTCACCGGCATGGCCGGCTCAGTGCTGCCGATCGCCGTGGCGCACGGAGAAGGCAGAGCGGAATTTGCGAGCGCGGCGGCCGAGAAGGCCTGCCTCAGCAGCACTCTGGTCGCGGTGCGGTACGTCGATCACCACCGCCAGCCCGCGACGCGCTACCCGTACAACCCGAATGGCTCGCCCGCGGGTATCGCCGCACTCAGCAATGCCGACGGCCGAGTGACGATCACCATGCCTCACCCGGAGCGCTCGGTGCGCTCGGTGCAGAACTCCTGGCGACCGGAAGGGGCGGGAGAATACAGCGGCTGGATGCGCCTGTTCCGAAACGCACGCCGATTCGTGGAATGACGCGGCTCGCGCCGCGATCGTGAGGGGGCGCCAGCGTCCCTCGGAACGGATCCTCTGCTCAGGCCAGCACATCCGCGAGGATGCTGTGCCCGTGGGCCCACGCCGCCAGCAGGTCCGCGAGGTGCTGCTGATCCTGACTGGGAACGCGCTGCAGCACTTGCCCGGTGACCGCATTCCGAATCTCGGCAATTGTATTGCCGGTCGCGGGGTCGACCCGCAGGACCAGTACATGGTCGGTGGCGGCAAGGCGCTCGTTGATCTGCGCGAGAGACTGATTCACTCCATCCGGTGAACTCGCGGTGCTCTTCGCCGTGGCTGCCCCGATGCGGTGCGCCCGGGACGGGATCACGCCGGTGCCGCCGCTCGCCGGCGAGCCGAATCCCAAACTTGCCGCAGCGCCGATCGGAGCGGCACCCTGCTCTTCGTTGCTCATGATCTACATCCTGCGCGAACGCGGAGCCGGGGCGCCGAGCACCGGGTGCGAACGGCGCCTGTTCAGCCTGCGGCAGCCCGCGCCGGCTGGCCTCTGACCTCAGGTCCAATGGCGGCCCAGGCCTCGCGGATTTCGCTCAAAAGACTCTGCACCTCGCCCAACGCGGTCGCATCGTCATTCGCGCTGGCTTGCAGCAGCCGGCGCACCATGTAGTCGTACAAATCACTGAGATTCTGCGCGAGCGAGCCGCCGCGCTGCAGATCGAGGCTGCCGCGCAGCTCCCCGAGCAGCACCACAGAGCTGTGCAGCAGCCCCGCCTTGCGGCTGATCTGGCCCTGTTCGATGCAGGCGCGCGCCGTGATCAGCCGGCCGAGGATCGCATCGAACAGAGTCAGCACCAGCGTGTGCGGGTCGGCGCTCGCCACGATGCCGTGTGCATTGACGCTGCGATAGGCAGCGACCTTTGATTGCGAGGAGTACGGACTCACGATGTGTCGCTCTCTGTCCTGATGACTACTGTAGCGGCTCGAATGCCCTCAACTTGAGCCGCCGCGTCGTCAACCGCTCGAGGTCCCCTTAGGAGCGTTCGGCAGCGTGGCGAATGCCTGAGTCAGGTACGATGATGTGGTCTGCAGCTGTGAGAGCAGTGCATTGAGCGCCGAATACTGCTGGGTGAGGCTCGCCTGCAGCATGCTCATCTGCTGCGTAAGCTGCTGGCTCTGCTGGGTGAGCGCATTGTTCTGCTGAACGAGTGATTGGCTGAGAGAGGCGATCGGTCCGTTGCTGCCGAGCTCGCTGTTGAGCACGGTATTCAGGCCCGAGGCGATGCCGCCCGTGCCGCTGAACAGATTGCTGACCGCGCTGAAATTCGTGTTCAGCGCGACCGAGAGCTGCGCGGAGTTGAGACTCAGAGAGCCATCGCTGTTGCTGGTGATGCCGATGCTCGCCAGGCTGGTGTACGTCGAGGAGCCCGTGTTGACGAAGCCGTAGAGCGTGGATTGAATCTGGCTCTGCGCGTCCGTCAGCGCGGCGTTGCCCATGAGAGGGCCGGCCGTGCCGGTGGTCGAATCAAATCCGCCCAGTTGCGAGAGACTGGTCTGCAATGTGTTATAGGCGGCGACGAACGCTTGAATATTGCTCGAGATCGCCGCGGTATTGTCCGCGACCGTCAGGCTCGCCGCTGATGACGTCGTGGTCTGCAAATTCAGCGTCACGCCGCTGAGTGCGTCGGTGACCGTGTTGCTGGCACTGGTGTAGCTGATGCCGGCGATGCTGAAGCTGGCGTCCTGGGCGGCAGTCTGCTGGGTGTAATTCGTGCTGCCGCTTGCGTAGGTGAGTGCCGAAAGACCCGTGCCGCTGTCGGTCTCACTGATCGACATGGTGTTGGCCGCACCGGTGAGCGTCGAGGTGAGCACCAGATGTGCGCCGCTGGTGCCGGTGACGACACTCGCCTGTATGCCCGGGTTGCCGCTCGCGGAATCGATCGAGGCGGCGAGCCCGGACAACGTGTCATTGCTGCTGCCGACGACGACCGAGAAACTGCTGCCGCCGAGTGACAGCTGCAGTGTGCCGGTGCCGACGGCGGCCGAGCCGCTGCTGTAGGCCGTGCTCGAGACGATCTGCTGCGCCTGGGCGAGCTGGCTGATCGACACGCTGTAGGATCCGAGCGTGGCGCCGGACCCGACCGTCGCGGTAAAGGCCGTGGGAGTGCTGCTCGTTGCGCTCAGCGAGCCGAACGCGGCCGGGGTGTCGATCGCCGCCAAAGAGGACTGAAACGTGGACAGCGCACTCTTGAGCTGCCCGACCGAGGAGATCTCGGTGGTCAGCGACTGAGTCTGCTGCTTGATGAGTGCTTCCTGGGGCGCCTGCGTGGCGGCGACCAGCTGCGACACCAGGGAGGAAACATTGATGACCGAGCCGCCGGCCGCCCCAGCGCTGGTGCTGCTGGCGACGGAGACTGGAGAGGTGGACGAGCTCGACATGCGGGGCGCTCCTAACGCGGGTCCGATGAGTCAGCGCCACGGCTCGTCCTTGCGCCGCGGGCGCAAAGCCCAAGGGGCGAGGCCTTGCGGCGCTCGCCCCCCGGAGTCCCTGTTCGAGGCGGGTGCCTCATACCGAACCGCTTGGCATCCTTACGGCAGCTTCTGCAGCAGCGTCAGGATGTTCTGCGGGATCGTGTTCGCCTGTGCCACCATCGCCGTGCCTGCCTGCTGCAGGATCTGCGCCTTGGACAGGTTCGAGGTCGCCTGCGCGTAGTTCGTATCCACGATCTGGCTCTTGGCGGCGGACAGATTCTGCGAGTCCGTCTGCAGGCCCGTGACGGCCGCCTGGAACCGGTTCTGGTACGCACCGAGCGCCGCACCGCTGGTCGCGAGCTGCTGCAGTGCGTTGTCGATCGAGATCAGCGTGAGGTTGGACTGATCCACGGTCGTGACGCTGACGGCGCTCAGATACTGCGTCCCCGAAGACGAGGCCGCCGTGGTGCCTGCGGTGCCTGCCGTGAGAGTCGAATTTCCCGCGGAGAGCGTCGCGGTTCCAGTCGCAGTGCCCAGGGTTATCGACGCCGCACTGACGTCGAACGTGGCACCGGTGGAGCTGCTGCTGATCACGACATTCGTGCCGGAGCCAATGGCCGAGTAACCGGTGCCGGCCAGCGCGGTCGTGAGAGCGGCCGCAACGTTAGTGGCGTTCGTCGATCCGGTGGTGGTCAGGGCAATTGAGCCGGTCGTATATGTACTGCCGTTAATGGTCACGCTGGCCGTCGCGGTGCCCGCCGTGGTGATCGCGCCGCCCAGCGCGCTGCTGAAGGAGTTCGTCGGGACGGTGGCGCCGGTCGCGTATGCGCCGATGACATCGGCGGTGTCGACTCCCAGGGCCCCCAGTGTGCTGGCGCCCGCGGTGACGGCATTGCCCGAGGCATTGGTGGCACCTGAGACCGAGAACGTGACGAGACGGCCCGTGCCGGCGGCGGCGGTGCCATTGAGCTGGATTCCAGTGCCTGCGGCGTTGACCGTGGCGACAACTCCACCGACTGAGCTCACCGCCTGGTTGATCGCGGCGGCGATGCTCTTCAGGTCGGTCGTTTGGTTGCCGGTCAGCGTGACCGCATTCGTATTGTAACTGGTGCCATCGACGGTGACGGACAGCGTGACCGAGCTGCCGTCCACCGCCGTGCCAAGGCCGGTGGTGCCGGCCAGGGTGCCGGAATTGTACGATCCGGCGACTCCGGCCGCGCTGTTGTACACCGTGGCACCGGAAGCCGTGAGGACGGAGGAGGTCGCGGCCGCCTGGGTTCCGGTGTAGTAATTGCCGATTGCCGTGGTGCTGGCGCTCGCCACCGCGCCGACGGTGATCGACTGTCCGGCATTGGCACCGACCTGGAAGGTCGCGCCCTGGAACGAACCGTCGAGGAGGTTGACGCCGTTGAACGAGGCGGTCTGGGAGACCTGGTTGATGTCCGCAGCGAGCTGCTGGAACTGCTGATTGAGGTCGGCGCGGTCCTGCGAGCTGTTCGTCGCGTTCAGCGACTGCACCGCGAGGTTGCGCATGGTCTGCAGATCATTGGTGATCTGCTGCAGCGAGCCCTGCGCGGTCTGGGTGAGTGACACGCCATCATTGGTATTGTTGGTGGCAGTGTTCAGGCCGTTGATCTGCGAGGTCATCCCCTGCGAGATCGCGTAGCCGGCCGCGTTGTCGGCCGCGCTGTTGATCTGCAGGCCGGACGACAACTGCTGCAGGGCGGTCGTCAGCTGGCTGCCCGAGCTGGTGAGGCTGTTTTGCGCAATGAGCGCGTCGATATTCGTATTAAGGACGAGTGACATGGTTCAGTGCTCCTGAAGTCTGAGTCAGGCTCCGGACACCCGTCCGTCGCGCTGGCGGGAGGCGTGGGTTGTGCGCGTATCCCGTTCAGCACCGTTATCGGACAGCTGCACGAGGACTTGAGTCGTCCGAGGCGAGGGTGATGAAAATG
>JAKBBE010000075.1 GCA_021826035.1 Pseudomonadota bacterium
CGTCGACGACGTTGAGCAGGTAGACCGTGTCCCACTCCATGCCCTTGGCCGAATGCACGGTCGAGAGCACCAGGTAATCCTCATCGAGCGCCGGCGGGCCGGCGAGGTCCGAGGCCGCCGAAGGCGGATCGAGCGCGAGCTCACTGAGGAAGCGCTCGCGCGAGGGATACTGACCGGAGAGCACCTCGAGCTGCTCGAGATCCCCGCTGCGGGTATGGACCTGCTCGTAGATGCGCTCGAGGTGCGGCTGGTACCAGCGCCGCGCCCGCTGCACCTGGCCGCTCCACGGACAGCACGGATCGGCCAGTTCGCGCAGCAGCGCGAGCAACTCCGCCCAGTGTTCAGCGGCCGCCGGCGGTGGCGCGAAGGTCGTGAGCGCCCCGAGAGCGCCCGCGGCGCGCTCCAGATGCTCGAGCACGCGCCGGGCGTTCACCGGACCCATCCCCGGAAGCAGTTGCACCGTGCGAAACGCGGCGAGCGCGTTGCGCGGGTTATCGGCCCAGCGCAGCACGCCGAGCAGATCTTTCACGTGACCGGCTTCGAGAAAACGCAGCCCGCCGTACTTCACGAACGGAATGCCGCGCCGGCCGAGTTCGATCTCGAGCACGTCACTGTGGCTGGAGGTGCGAAACAGGACGCCCTGATGCTTCAGCGGCACGTTCGCCTCGCGCCGGCGCAGCACCTCGGTGCAGACACATTCGGCCTGCTGGCGCTGATCGAGCACGGTGCACAGGCGGGGCCGCACGCCCCCGGTGCGCACCGCGCGCAGATCCTTGCGGAACTGCCGGGACGCCTCGGCCATGACGGCGTTGGACAGATCCAGGATCGGCTGCGTGGAGCGATAGTTCTGCTCCAGAGTGATCACGGCCGCCGGCGGGGTGAAGCGCTGCGGAAACGCCAGGATATTCTCCACCGAGGCGGCGCGAAAGGAGTAGATCGCCTGCGCGTCATCGCCGACCACCGCCAGTCCCGCTCCCTCGGGCTTCAGTGCCTGGAGGATCTCGGCCTGCAGTGTGTTGGTGTCCTGGTACTCATCGACGAGCACGTGCTCGAACTGGCCGCCGATCTGGCCGGCCAGGCGCGCCTCGCTCATCATGACGTGCCAGTAGAGCAGCAGATCGTCGTAGTCGAGCAGATGCTCGCGCTGCTTGCGCTCGACGTAGGCGCGAAACAGCCCGGTGAGCTCCGCCTCCCATTGCGCGCACCAGGGGAACTGCTCCTCGAGCGTCACGCGCAGCGGACGCTGAGTGTTGACCCGGTGCGAGTAGATCTGCAGACAGGTCTGCTTGCGCGGGAAGCGCTGCTCCTTCTGCGCCAGCCCGAGTTCCTGGCGCAGCACATCGAGCAGATCGGCCGCATCGGCACGATCGAGCACGGTGAACTGCGGATCCAGGCCGAGCGCCGCGGCGTAGTGGCGCAGCAGCCGGTTGCCGATCGCATGGAAGGTGCCGCTCCAGGTGAGCCGCTCGTGCACCGCCCCACCGGAGGCGCCGCGCACGATGTCGGCGGCGCGCAGGCGCATCTGCGCCGCGGCACGCCGTGTGAAGGTGAGCATCAGGATGCGCTCCGGCGCGACGCCGTGCAGCACCAGGTGCGCCACCCGGTGCGCCAGAGTGTTGGTTTTACCGGTGCCCGCGCCGGCCACGATGAGCAGCGGTCCACAGCGAACGCCGCGACCCGGTTCTGGCTCCCCGAAGGTGGCCGCGCGCCGCTGCGGCTCGTTGAGCCGGGAAAGATGAGACTCGCTCGACATGACTGGCCGGAACTATACGGAATCGGACCCGGCGCCGCCATGAAGCACCAGCGCGCGAAACATACAGCTCGCGCCGCCCAACTGGACTGGATAGGCCCTTACGGCCCCGGGGCCTCGAGCGGCGCGAAGGGTTCAAGCGCCGCACCGAATGCGACGAGCCGGGCGCGAATGTCGGCCTGCACCGCCGTGAAATCCACACCCACCACGGCCGCCTCCGACCGGGGCGTGAGTGCGTCGCTGAAGTCCACCGGCAGGCCGGTCTCCGCGCCGATCCTCTCGCTCACCGCCGAGCGATACACCTCGGAGGACCCTAAGCGCTCGACGTCGATCATCACGTCGGCGGCCGGCGTTGCCGCGCTCTGCCCGAGCAGGTACACCCCGATGAAGGCCTGGTAGGACTGCTCGTCGCTCCAGGACGAGAGCGCCCGGTGCAGCGCCTGCAACCGTCCGCGCACGTCCCGCGGCCAGCGCGGCATGCGCGGCAAGCCGAGACTCGCGGCGAGACGCCCGGCCGGCGAGTGTACCGGGGCCTGCGCCAGGAGGGCTGCGTGGCACACCTCGAAGTACGGCACGGCAGCCGCACCGCGGTAGCTGCGGCAGGAGAGCCACTGCTGCGGCGCGCTGCGCCGCAGCACGATGTGGTACCCGCCGAGCCCGGCCCGCAGAGCCGCAGCCCGCTGCAGCGAGCGGGAGAACCCGAACACCGCCACCGAGCCGCGCACCGTCGCATGCTCGACTAAGCGGGCGAGATAGGCGATCTCATGACGTGCCCCGTCCGTCGGGAAGTAGCGCTCGAGCGCGAAGGACTCGCGGTAGCCTCTCACCCCGCGCAGCAGAGGTCTCAACAGCGGGCGATATTCGTCCCGGTACGGCCGTTCGAGCGGTGGATGCCGCGACGGCCAACCCTGCGCGGTGTCACGCGCCACGCGCTTGGGCGAGAGGTGCGCCAGCCGCTCGGCGAACGGCTCGTAGAAACACGTGGTGCCCGGTAGCACCCGGAATCGGCTCCAGACATAGGTGCTCGCGCAACGCCAGCCGGCGTGGATATAGACGGCGGAGATGTCAGCGCGGGATCGGGACACGCGGCGAGCCTGGTCGGTCGTGGACGGCGCAGTTTAAAGGCGTGCTTCCCCCACCCTCAAGGGCCCTGCGGGGCGCGGATCGCACCGGGACACCCGGGGATGCTAGGCTCGAGCCATGGACCCTGCCCACAAGACCCTGCACTACCGCGGCCGCGTCATCTCGGTGACCACCGATGAGGTACGCCTGCCAAACGGCCACCAGGCGACCCTCGAGGTGGTGCATCACCCGGGAGGCGCCGTGGCCGTGGCCATCGACGCCGAGCAGCGCGTCTGCCTGCTGCGCCAGTACCGCTACGTCGCCGGCGGTTGGCTATGGGAACTGCCGGCCGGCAAGCTCGAGCCGGGCGAGCCCCCGCTCGAGACGGCACGCCGTGAGCTGACCGAGGAGGCCGGCGTACGCGCCCGCGACTGGCGCAGTCTCGGCGCGTATTTCAGCTCCCCGGGCGTGTTCAGCGAAGTGCTGCACCTGTACCTGGCCACCGGCATCGAACCGGCGGTCGCGGCCCACGAGCAGGCCGAGGTGATCGAGGTGCACTGGGTACCCTTCGCCGAGGCCTGCCAGTGGGCCGAGGGCGGGGAGATCCGCGACGGCAAGACCGCCCTCGGGCTGCTGCGCGCCCGCTACGTGATGTCCTCGGCCGGATCGAGCACCGCACCGCGATAGATCGCCTCGAGCCAGAGGGCGATGCGCCGGCACGGCCCGTCCAGCCACCCGTAGCGCTCCGGCAGCTCGAGCGCGTATAGCTCGTCGATGGCCTGATGGAAGGCCCGCCGCAGCGCGAGGCGGCCCTTGAACGCTTGGGCGAGGATGGAGGCCGACGCGGGCGTCTTCACCGTCGCGCTCAACACCTGCGGGGCCGTCGAGAGCGTGAACGCATGAGCCTCGGCATAGGCCGACGCCTCGATGTGATCCTTCACGGCGCGGATCTTCTCGGGGTCCGTCAGGCGACGGCTGTGCAGCGCGTAGTTGTTGGTCTGGAAGCGGAAGTCCTGCGCGCGCGGCTCGCCGAGCACGTGTTCCGCGGCGCAACCGATCGGCACGAACGTGCAGGAGCGCTTGCCGACGCGAAACAGCGGAGTCACGAGCGCATCGCACTCGTGCGCCGCGGCGCGCACCACCTGCGCCGCGTACGGGGCAAAGAAATCATCGTCATCGTGCGGATAGAGATAGAACGGCGCGGTGCGCGCCAATGCGGCGATTTCGGCCAGCTGCTCAAACCCGTAGCGGCTCGCCTCGCCCACCGCGGCGAGATTGGCCGCGCTGAGGCGCACCAGCAGCGCACGAAAGGTGAAGAAATCGGTGTCGAAGCGCTCGTTCCACGCCCCGATGAGCGCCGCGATGTCGTGCGGAAATCCCGGTATGGCGTGATCGGGCACGAAGCGGCGCGGATCGATGGGCAGGCCGCCACGGAAGTCACTCGAGAGCGTGGCCCAGTCGGGGGACTGTCGGCGCAGCAGGATGAGTGGGTTCATCGGCGAGGGAGGCGGCAGTTCAGGGGACGAGACGCACACGATAGCCGCCCCGGGCGCCCAATGCACGCCGCCGCAGCCCTCGGTCGCGGCGGCTTCACCAAAGTCGTCGGACGGCGGTATTCAGATTCGGTTGGCGCTGTCGACGCCGCAGAACGGCACTGCGCCTATTCGAAGACGCGGTCCGACCCGCGGACCCATCGCCCTCACAGGAGCATTTTCTTGCCTTCGACGAAGGGGCCCCGCTGCGGCCAGATCGGACACAGTGCTTCGACGACGGCCATCAGATCATCGAGCGCCCGGAACGGATCCTCTGCACGAGTCGCCGGCAGCGCTAAACCGCCGTCCGCGGCCAGCGGCGCGTCCTTCAACCTAGTCGAGTTCCCGGAGGAGGTCATTGAGCAGCGGTTCGCGGTCGAAGAGACGAAAATACTCGCGCACCTCCGCCATGTCCAGCCGTTCCCGGTTGGCCCGTAGCAGCGCCCGGATGTCCTCGAGATCTTGAGTCCGCCGAGGATCATTGGTCAGCCCTTGCAGCTTAAACCCAATCAGACCTTCGCTACTGATGACGCGCAACTCCCCGAGGGAGGTCACGAGCGTCCGGGCACCTGCCAGCAACCGCTTGGCCGTCGGACGGTGAGCGTAGAGCAAATCGACGCGCTCATCGCCGCGCACGCAATTGGCCGCATCCGCGCTGCGATGAACGCTTCGATAGCCGAGCGCAGTGAGCTCTCTCTCAATCGCATCAGCGTTCTCCAAGTCCACCAGCAGGTCGACGTCCTGTGTAGCGCGAATCACGTCGTAGGGCGCAAGCGCGAGGCCCCCGATCAGCGCGTACCGGGCACCCATGTTACCGAGCACGGCAGTCAGTTCGCTGATCTGTCTGCCGAGACGCGATGCCGTAGTCATGATAGGACAATACTAGCCCTTTCCCATCCGCTGCGTCGCACTGGAGGGGCTTGCCGAGACGTCCCTCAGGTCAGCCGCTCGATGTGCGCGCGCTTGCGTGCGTTGCTGTAGCGGTAAAAGCGACGCAACTCCGCGAGCACCACCGCCTGCCCGCCGTGCGGCCCGTGCAGCAGGTGCTCGAGCCGGCGGCAGAAGCGCTCGGCATAGCCGCTCGCATGCCGATACAGTGCGGCGCGCTCCCCCGCGAGCTCAGGATCGATGCGCGTGCGCGCGAACAGCAGTCGGCGCAGCTCGGCCGGAAAGTGCTGCGGGCACTGCTCGCGCAGCAGCCAGAAGCTGGTCACGTACTTGTCCACCTCGGCTTGCATCTCCAGTTCGAGCAGCGAGACCGGCCGGTCGTGCGCGGCGTTCCAGGCCAGGTAGAGAAAATGACTCACGCCCTCGAGCGCGGTCCACCAGTCCGCGACGTTGCGCTCATCGAGCCGCACCATCGGGTCGGCACGGGCCAGCCGCTCGAGCAACCCGGGATCCAGATACAGCGAGACGGCCATCTCATCGCCGGCCTCCGCGACAATCAGATCCTCCTCGCTCTGGCGGGCCCGCACCGTCTCGGGCAGGTGCGCTCGGTCGGTGACGAGAAAATCGTATACGTCGTAGCCGACGCCCAGATCATAGATGCCGCCGATCATCTCCTGCGCGCGCGTGAGGATCATCGCTCAGTGCAGCACGCCAAGCGCCGCCCTCGGCTGCGCCGCCGGCTCGACGCCGAGCCGCCTCAGTAGCGCGTAGCTGCGCCGGCTGCCGGTCTTCAGCCACTGCTCGTACAGGCGCAGAATGTCCCGGCAGGTGTGGGTATAGCCGGCCTCGCTCAGCTCGTTGAGCGCATCGACCATGGGTTGGAACTTCGCGGCGAGCTCGGCAAACACCTCGCCGAGCACGCGGCTGCGTCGGGCGGCCGCCTCCTGCGGCACCGCGGATGCGCAGAGCCGCCGAGCGAGCGTGTCGTAGGCGCACCCGCCCATGGCGATGTGATAATCGATATCGATCAGCTTGCGCGCAAAGCCGCGCGCGAAGAACCCGGCAATGAACAACGAGACGTCCCCGAGACGCTGCAGCCCGCGCTCACGCTCCGCACGGGTGCGCGCCTCGAGCGCCTCGGAGAGCATCACGACGAGCGGTTTCAGCCGCAGCCCCTCGGCGGTGGACTCGTACAGCGCCTCGGAGCGGGCAAACAGCGTGAGCAGGTTCACCACGTAATGCTCGGTCTGCTCCTCGAGCGCCAGATGCTGATTGGCGAGCGCCCCGCGCAGCGCATCCTTGAAGTACTCGGTGAGATTCCCGACCGGCTGGATTTGGCTCGACATGAATGGTTCGACCTCCCGCGCGGCGTACCATTGATGACAACGGCCGCCTGCGCTCAAAGTTGATCCAACGCCGCGGTGAAAACCGCGACCCGGTGCTCATTTTAGTGGTCGGCCGCACGGAATTTCCATGCGCAGCGTTAGCAGCGCATGGCCCCGAGTGCTGACAGCGCGGCGCGCTCAGCGCCAGAGGGCGCGGTAGGACAGCCCGAGTTTCATGATCCGCTCGAGCAGATCGCGGTACTTGATGCCGGCGGCGAGCGCCGACTCGGCGAGGTCCTCCCCCTCCTGCAAGTTGGGGTTGGCATTGGCCTCGAGCGCATACAGCCGCCCGTCGCTGGTGAGGCGGAAATCCATGCGCGCATAGCCGGACAGCCCGAGCACCCGATAGATGCGCCGCGAGAGCTTATCGAGCTGCACCTCCACGCCGCTCGGCAGATCGCTCGCCTTGTGCGTGGTGATACCGTAGCGCTCCCGATACTCGTGATCCCATTTGACCTTGCGGGTGGCGATCATCGGCAGCGACTCGGGCATCGAGCCGAACGCCATCTCCCACACCGGCAGGCGCACCAGCCGCTCGTTGCCGAGCACCCCGACGTACAGCTCGCGCCCCTCGATGTACTCCTCGACCAGCGCATCGGAGCCGATCTGCTCGTACATGAACTCCACCCGCTCCTTCAGCCGCGGCAGGTCATCGACCACCGAGGCCTGCGCGATCCCGAGCGAGGCGTCCTCGGTGGCGGACTTCACGAACAGCGGAAAAGTGAGCTTGCGCGCGGTGCGCACCGGCGTGCCGCGCCGAAATACCTCGAAGCGGGGCGTGGGGATGCGGTGATAGGCGAGCAACTGCTTGCTCAGCGGCTTGTCGCGCGAGAGCATCAGCCCACGCGGATTGCAGCCGGTATACGGCTGGCGCAGCAGCTCGAGGTACGCCACCACGTGCTGATCGTAGGTGACGATGCCGTTGAATTCCTCGAGCAAATTGAAGACGACGTCCGGCTTCCATTCCGAGATCGCCACGCGCATCTCGGTCAGACTGTCGAGCACGCCAAGACAGCGCACATCATGACCGCAGCGGCGCAGCGTCGTGGTGACGTTGAATTCGGTTCGCCACTCGTCGATTTCCTTCTCACTGTGATTGGTGAGCGTCTTCGGTGGCACCAGACTGGAGTGCATCACGACCAGCGTGCGCAGTTTCTTCATAGAAAAATGTGTGGCGTTTCACCCTGCGAATACATCGACACCAGCCGCTCCAGCAGCCAGCGCGAGACATGCACGGCGTCGCGGCGGCTGCCGCGCACGTACAATTGCAATGCCTCGCTGCGATCGATCATCATCAGCATGATCTCACGTACACTATAGCGCGGCAGAGCAAGTTCGCGCGAGACGGCATCAATGAGCTCGCGCTGATGCGCCCGCAGCAGCGCACAGGCGCGCGCGGCGTCCTTGCGCGGGCGCTCTTCGGTGAACACCCAGGCCAACATCCCCTCGACCATGCTGCGCCGGTACTGACCGTAGCGCACCACCTTGCGGCGGTAGTGCTGCGCGAGCGTACGTGTGTTGTATTCGATCGGCTCGACGCGATCGCGATTGCGGACCGGCGCGCGCTGTTCGCGCACTTCCTGCATCAGCTGATCGACCACGTGCAGCTTGCGCACCGCCGGCCACTCGGCATAGCGCTGGCGCCAAGCCGAACGCGGCGTCAACCACACCGCGAAAGTCTCGGCGAAATCCTCCGTGGGATGTGCCTGCGCATACCAGTCGCCGAGGTGATGCACGTAGCGGCGGCTGCCGGGGCGTGCCCGGTAACGGTCCGGGTAGCGGCGCGAAGCGGGCCCGAACACCTCACGCCAGCACTTGCGCCGGCGCAGTCGGTACGCGTTGTCGATGGCATGGCCGGCCTCGTGACGCAGGATGCGCATGAACCAGCGTGCATTGCCACCCTCGACCTCGCCCATGATGTTGCGCTCGAGGCGCATCAGGCGCGGGTGCGCCAGGTAGAACGGGACGGCGATGCCCGGCACGCCGTCTGGCGAGAACCACTCCTCGGAGAACCACACGTGCGGGTGGAACGTCAGGCCGCGCGCCTGGAGCTCCTCGTAGAGACGGTGCACGTGCTTGTGGATCACCGAGTGATCGACGCTCAGGTGCAAGTCGCGGAAGCGCAGCTGCAGCAACGCTTCATCGCTCAAGCGGGCCCACTGGGCGGTCCGCGGCCTGCTCTGCGGTGCGCTCATCGGCCACCTCGCCCGACGCGGGGCAAGTGCAATGCGGGAGCCGGGAGCTTAGCAGCCCGAGCGCCTCGCTTCAGCCCATGTGCACCAGCGCGTGTGCGAGCAGCCGGTCGGCGAAGGCCTCGATGAGCGAGGTGCGCAGCAGCGCTGCGCGCCACGGCGCCGGGATGGCGGCGGCGCCGTAGAACGCCCCGGCGAGTTGCCCGCACACTGCTGCGGTCACGTCCGAGTCACCGCCGAGATTGGCCGCATGCAGCACGGCGGCGCGGAAATCACGGGTCGCAGCCAACGCCTCGAACGCCCCGGCGAGTGCCCGCGTGACGCCTTTGCCGGCGCTGCCCGCCGGAGCCGCTCGCTGCTCGGCGAGAATCCGGACTTTCGGCTCTCCGTGCAGCGCGGCGAGCAGCGCCCGCGCCAGATCGGCGCAGCCGTTGAGCACCGTGTGGGCCTGGCAGGTGGTGCGGGCGGATTCGCGGGCCAGCCGTTCGGCCTCCGCCGGCACCGCGAACGCGAACAGCACGGGGGCGACGACCCGCGAGAGCGGCTCCGGGTCGAGTTGCGCCGGGTCGTGCGAACCGGAAAACGGCTGCTGGCGCCAGCCGGCCACCGCCAACGCACGCGCGGTGCTCGCAGTGATGCCGAGGCACTGACCGGTGGCCGAAAGGTGTCCGTCGCGCTGCCAACGCCGATAGCGCTCGACCTGATCGGCAGGGTCAAACCCCTCGCACTCGAGCAGGCTCTGCGCCAGGCACAGTGCCATGGCCGTATCGTCGCTCCAGGCCCCGCGCGGCAGCGCAAACGGTCCGCCGCCGAGCATGTCGGCGACCGGCGTGAAGGTACCGGGCCGGCGGTACTGCGTGGCCGCGCCGACCGCATCGCCGACCGCCAGCCCGAGCAACGCCCCGAGGAAGCGCTCGCGCAATGCACGCGCGGCCGCTAGCGCGGCGGCATCGAGCAGCGGATCCTCCTCCATCGCCGCCGCCTCGCGTCGGGGCGTCGAGCGCGCCGTCCAGGTGCGCACGTACTCGCGCTGCGCCGGGGTTTCCGGGATGCGCGGCCAGTCCGCCGAGCGGGCCGACTGCTCCCAGAGACGCTCGAGTTCGACGAGCGCCTGCTCGCCGCTGAGACCGCGCTCGATGAGCAGACAGCCGACCACCGTGGCGCTGCGACCGATTCCCGCCCGGCAGTGCACGTAACAGGGCTTGCCGGCCTCCAGCGACTCGAGCAGACACTGGAGGATCTCGTGCATATGCTCGCGCCGCTCGGGCACGCCATGGTCGGGAATGGGCTTGCGGTGGTACTCCACCGCCAGCGGCAGCGCATCGTCGTACCCGTCGATCTCCCCGGGCGCGGTCAGATCGATGATGACGCGAATCCCCGCATCGCGCAGCCGCGTCAGGCGCTCGCGCACGGCCGGTGCGCCCTGGGCGAGCGGATGCTCCCCGGCGAGCAGCAGTCCGGGATAGACCCAGTAGGCATTGGCGAGCGGCAGAGCGAGTGCGGCATCCATGGGACAGCGCGCGTCGATCAGCCCTGGCCGCCGGCCGCCGCGAGCTGAAGCTCTTCCGCGGCGCTCATCGGCTCGATGCGTTGCGCCTCGAGACCGGCGAAATCGAAGTGGCGCGGGTCGGCGAGGGACGCCGGATCGAGCTGGCGCAGCGCGGAGAAGATGCTCTCGGTGCGTCCCGGATAGGCACGCTCCCACTCGGTCAGCATGCGTTTGATCGCCACTCGCTGCAGATTGTCCTGCGAACCGCACAGCTTGCAAGGAATGATCGGGAAGCGCCGGCCGCGTGCATAGCGCTCGATGTCCCGCTCCGCGACATAGGCGAGCGGGCGAATCACGACCTGGCGGGCGTCCTCGGAGAGCAGCTTCGGGGCCATCGCCTTCAGCCGGCCGCCGAAGAAGAGGTTCAGAAAGAGCGTCTGGACGATGTCATCGCGGTGATGACCGAGCGCGATCTTGGTGATGCCGTGCTCGGCGGCGAAGCGGTACAGGGCCCCGCGACGCAGACGCGAGCACAGTCCGCACAGGGTGCGCCCCTCGGGCACCACGCGCTTGACCACACTGTAGGTATCCTGCTCGATGATGTGGTACGGCACGCCGAGGCCCGCGAGGTACTCCGGCAGGACGTGCGCCGGGAAGCCCGGCTGCTTCTGATCGAGGTTGACGGCGAGCAGGGAGAACTCGACCGGCGCGCTGCGCTTCAACGACAGCAGGATATCGAGCAGGGTGTAG
The DNA here is from genome assembly GCA_021826035.1 of Pseudomonadota bacterium. The sequence goes on from JAKBBE010000075.1 coordinate 11,049, forward strand.
GAGTCCTTGCCGCCGGAGAGGCACACCATGACCCGGTCGCCCGGGCCGATCATGGCGAAGTCCTCGATGGCCTTGCCCACCTGTCCGCGCAGCTTCGCTTGCAGACGCACCAACGTCCGCGACATGTGCACCGGTGCGTCCATCTATGCGGCCTCGCTCGCGGCGGGCACCAGATACTTCCCCTCCACGTAGCGGATATAGGCCGCGGCGGAGAGCGGTTTGCGCGTGGCCCCGCGCAACAGCTCCTGCACCGGCACTTTCGCGCCGAGCCCATGCACGTGGGTACGCAACCACTCGAACAGTCCGGAGAACTCCCCGCGGGCGAGCTGCTCATCGAGCGTCGGCACGTCGTTGCGCAGACTCTCGTACAGCTGCGCTGCGATCATCGCGCCGAGAGCGTACGAGGGGAAATATCCGAACGAACCGACTGCCCAGTGCACATCCTGCAGGCACCCCTCGGTGTCGTTCGCCGGCCGGATCCCCAAGCGCTGCTGCATCCCCTCGTTCCACGCCTCGGGCAGATCGCGCACCGCGAGTTCACCGAGCAGCAACTGCTTCTCCAGCTCGTAGCGCAGCAGCACGTGCAGCGGGTAGGTGAGCTCATCGGCATCGACCCGGATCAGCCCACGGCGCACCCGCGTCAGGTGCGCATACACGTTCTCCACCTCCCACTCCGTACCACCGAGGCCGAAGTGTTTGGCGATCAGCGGCTGCACGTAGCGCACGAACGGGCGGCTGCGGCAGACGATCATCTCCATCAGCAGCGACTGGCTCTCCTCGAGCGCCATACCGCGGTCGCGGCCGACCGGCTGGTCGAGCCAGTCCTGCGGCAGCCCCAGGTCGTACATGGCGTGCCCGGTCTCGTGCATCGCCCCGAGCAGCCCGGTGAAGGGATCCGCGACATCCAGGCGAGTGGTGACGCGGATGTCGCCCGGCACGCCCTCGGTGAACGGATGCTCGCTCTCATCGAGGCGGCCGCGATCGAAGGGGAAGCCAATCTGCTTCATCACCTCCATGATGAGGGCCCGCTGCTTGGCATGCGGGAAGCGGCCCTCGAGCGGGCGCGGTGGGTGGCTCTCCTGAGCGCCGATCACCTCGCGGATCAGCGCCGGCAGCCGCCGCGAGAGCGCCTTGAACATCGCATCGATGTCCGCGGTCGTGATGCCGGGACTGAACTCATCGACCAGCGCGTCGTAGGGCGCGAGGTTCAGCGCCTGACCGAGCAGTGCCGCCTTGTCGCGCACCAGATGCACGACCTCCTCCAGGTGCGGTGTCAAGAGGTCGAAGCGACCCTTGGCGCGAGCATCCTGCCAGCAGACCTCGGCCCGCGAGACGGCCTTGGTGAGGCGCGAGATCAGCGACACGGGGGTGGCGATGGCGTGATCGCGCTCACGGCGCATCTCGCGCAGGTTGGCGATCTGCCAGTCCTCGAGCCCCTGGGTATTGGCTTGCGCCCGATCGAGCAGCCGGCTGATGCGCGGGGCCGTGAGCAGTGCATGGTGTTCGGTCTCGAGCGCCGCGAGCTGCTCGCCGCGCACGTCCGCGCTGCCGCGCGGCATCATCACTGCGGCGTCCCAGCGCAGCAGCGAGAGCGCACCGCGCAGCGCGTGCAGCCGCTTGAATTCCTCTTCGAGCTGTTCGTAGGGGGAGGCCGACATGATGGAGGCGTTCCGGGCGCCGGGCGTGAACCGC